>NZ_MDAW01000149.1:0-91961 GCF_002875385.1 Vibrio sp. 10N.222.52.B12
ATATCAACCTCTAAGCTCTAAGGTTTAAAGTTTCAGATACTTTTTCTAATATCAGTTGAGTGGGTCAGAGCTTTTAGTGTAACGCGTTTTTGTCCATTAAAAATACAGTAGTGAGGTCTGTGCTAAATTTGTAAAAAGTTCAATCGCGATAAGCGAGAAAGGCGTCATTGTGACGCCTTTTCTTTTTACTCTTTGAAGCAAGGAAGTCCTTGCTTAGCGTACCACTCTTTTATTTCTAAAATAACACCGCCAGGAGAGTCCTCTCTACCTGGGGAAGGGTGGAAGATCAAAGCATTACCATCAGGGTGAGATACTAACTCTGAAAAATGGGCGGATAGATTTGATATATGCAAGTCATAAGCTTCATCATCTAAATCGTTAGTGTCGGTGTCTTCGAAAAATTCTTCTAAGAAGCGATAAAATTCCGCCTCGGTGTAGTCTTGTAAGGCATCTTTAATTACAAGCTTCATATTATTGATCCTTATGTATGCTGATATGTCGTTTCGGGGTAAGGACACATAAATTATCTACATGGAATACTTCTCCACCATGCTGTATCTCTTCTTTGTGGTGTAACTCATACCTTTGTCTCCCTCCAACTTGTTCACTTGGTAGCGAAAAAGGAGAGCGGCCTCTCTTGATCAAACGTTGATTCGCACGGCTGAACTGGTTAATCAAAGTTTGGTCTTCACCAACGGCGTACCAAAAGCCTTCTCTAAATGCATCAAAGCTGCTGAACTCTCTTCCTCTCAGTTTATCAGCGATTTGGGAGGGTATTGGAGCACCTAAGTCTTTACCCGCATCAGCTAACCAAATGCCAAAGATATCTTCGCCTTTACCGGTAACGACTCCGGGCTTATCTCTCGGGCTTTCTTTATAAACCACATAAAGCGGTGCAATACCTGAGCTTTCAGGGAACACTAAGATCGCATCACGCCAGTCTTTCTCTTCTGGCGCAGGCGTAACGGTGACGTTCGCATCGCTATCCGAGTGGATTGGCGTGACCAGTATATCGTCTTTTTCAAACCCATCACTATGATCAGGCGTGCTTTGCCAACTTGCTTCACCGTTTTCTTCTGGCGTCCAATAGATGGTTGGTCCGTTCTCTTCAATCGCAACGGACAGCTGGCCATTATTTCCCTGTTTTACGTATTTGATAGGGATGCGGGTATCGTCTATGTGATAGCCCTGCACATGCGGATAAAACTCCCCATCTTTTGGCTCTGTTATGTGGACACGAATTCGGCTTTGCACCGTGGTCACTTGGCGTAAATCTTGGTCAGTGTATTGGGTGTTATCACCAAATAAGCTTTGTTGCATAGCAAATAGAGCGCCAATGCCTTCTACTTGCCAGCGGTAGCCCTCGACGATTTTGTCTTTCAATGTGCCGGCCAGTTTATCTAACTGCATCGCCGCGGTTTGGGTTTGTTGCGTTTGTTCTGGTGAACCGGCGACAGCTGCGGAACTGCCTATGGCCATCTGTGCTTGTGTCGCCTGAATGGCTGGAATTACCGCGGGAACGGCTGCGTTCGCTTGTGAAAAAAACGACCATGAGCCAAAGTTACTGATGGACTCTTGCTGATCGCCAATTTCAATACATCCTTTTGGTCTGGTGCAGGATTTAGCGAACACGAGCGAACTCATGACGTCTTTTAAGTTAAGGATGGCCACATCGCCTTCTACGCAATCGGCAGCGTTGATGGCTCGGTATTTGGTCAACCCAAGCAATGGATCGCTGTGTTGGTAATGACTGTTGCGGATGTTGTTGTAGGTTTGCGGGCGCAATGGCGGAAAGGTGTTCTTTTTGTCTGGTGCTTGTTGTTGCTGTGTCTCAGCAATAACAATTTCATCACCGACCGCGAGTGACAGAGGATCGGACTCAAACACGGGGTTAAGCGAGAGCAAGGCTTTAGCTCCCATACCATACCGTTCAGCTATGCTCTGCCAGGTTTCCCCCGCAACTACGATGTGCGTTGCTGCGGTTTGTTCTGCTTCCGCTTCATCGTTGTTATCTTCTGAGCGTGCTTCTTCCGGCTGTTTAGCCGCATCAAATAGTGCAGGGATATCCAACTTAATCCCGTTTTCACTCAGCCAATCTTCACTGAGATTATCTAGCTCTTCACGCGTGATTTGCCGCTCAAGATAAATGATGTATTGGTCCTCGAGGATTTGGTTTGCCAACTTCCAATACACTAAAATAGCGCTTTGGTCTTTGGTAAAACCGCGCTCGTCATTGAGTGTGTCTTGTGTCGATTGCGTAGCATAAAAGGCCCATTTTTCTTCCCCAAGAATTTTGTATTCTTGGACAAGTTCACCATCATTAAAGTGGTAGTAATAGCCTTCTGTAGGCAATCCTAAGCGTTCACCCAAACGCACGGCAGGGACGACAGGTATGAACCCCTCAACAGCCTTATGACTACCGGCTTTTTGTAAGGTGACTGCTTCCAATGGCGTCAGCCCGAGGTTGTCATCAGCTATATGGATATTTAGACGCTTTGGCTCATCGAATGCACATAACGCCGTGTAGCGTGTACCTTGCTCGGTATTGGCTTGCTCCCACCGCGTTACAGCGTTCTCATTTTCAGTTCTCGCTATAGCAAAGTCACTGTGCACCATTTTACTTACGGTGGTATCTGAGCAGCCAACTTCAAAGCTGTACTCAAATTCCTTGGTGATTTCCTCTTCACTTTCGGCTGCGATTGGCTGCGGCGTATAAACCCGCTCTAGCGCCGAGGTATCCCCAATACAAGAGCTGTACCCTCCCGTTGTTCTGGTGATTTTCGTTTTTGCTAACAAATTATCAGCGGCATCATCAGAGAATGCCGGGATAGCCTCAGAGTTTAGCCGCCAAGTTTTAGGGCCAACTGGGTCGTTGTAGCTAAGTAGAGCGGGAGTTTGAGGCGTATCACTCACGAGTACGAGCTTGCCTTCGTAGAGATGTTGCTTTAGCTGTTCAAAAGTAAGATGAGAAGGGGTGACAGAGGCAACATCAGCTTCCACAAGGTTATGGAGATCGCCCTCTATCAAACCGAATTCATGAGACATCACTTCCGAAAGCGGAAGAATTTTGTATGACACACTGATACCTAAAGTGAAAACCAATCATCACTCTAATCAGCAGAAAGTATGCCATTTTATTTTCAATAAAAATCAATCAATTGGAATGATGGCAAGGACTTGAAAACCAATTTTTTGTTTATCTTGCCAAGAAGTTGGATATAAAACTAAGAAATTGTAGATTCCCAAATAGGTATGATTGCATCGCAAGCAAATCGCTTTACTCTCGGTGCTCGTTTGGTCCACTTTTTAGCGACAGAACTTCTAACGCAACGTTTCCTACAACTTTTGCACTACCTTCTAGTCTTTGCAATCAATAGCACTTACTATGTGTTCAGTTCAATTGCAGCCTTACCTTTATGTCCTCTACCTTCAATTTCTATAACCAAAATGCGAGCTCATTAGCGGAGCAATACAACTCGACGACGTTTGAGAACGTTCATGCGAGCTGGCAGGCTTTTTGGCCTCATGCAGGCGATCGGATCTTGGATGTGGGAGCGGGGTCTGGGCGAGATGCGAAATGGATGTCGGAGCAAGGCTGTGAGGTGATTGCTCTTGAACCAGCGGCATCTCTACTAGAGCTTGGTAAAGTTAAGACGGGTAATTTGGTTACTTGGCTTGATGATGCCTTGCCTGCTCTTGAGAAAACCACCAACTTGGGACTTCGCTTTGATCTGATATTGGTGAGTGCGGTTTGGATGCATCTTGCGACTTCTCATCGTGAGCGTGCTTTTCGTAAACTCTCTAATCTGCTTGCGCCTAATGGCCGCTTGGTCATAAGCCTTCGCCATGGAGAGTTTACTGATGGGCGCAAAGCTTATCCTGTCTCCGTTCAAGAGTTAGAACAACTGGCAAAGAACAGTGCGCTTATGGTTAGGCATGTCTCGGACAGTGACGACCAACTCAAGCGTGATGATGTTCATTGGCAGACGGTTGTCATGTCACTTCCCGATGATGGTTCCGGTGATCTCAACAAGGTTCGTCATATCATCGTGAACGACTCTAAGTCGGCCACTTACAAACTGGCTTTGCTACGAACCTTATTACGAATTGCAGATGCTCATTCCGGAGCCGTTATTGATCGTACTGATGGTAAAGTTGCGATCCCTCTTGGTTTAGTTGGTCTGTATTGGATTCGTCAGTTTAAACGCCTCATTGATAAAGAAAACATCCAGCAGAACTCTAATGCATCAAAAGGACTCGGTTTCATTAAGCCTGATGGTTGGGACAAGCTTTCTCATTTAAGTCCGGATGATTTAGCAATTGGTACCATATTTGTTGGTGACGATGCTGTCGCTTTAGATAAAGCTATCAAAGACAGTTTGAAAACCATTAAAGATGGGCCAGTTACCTATACATACCAAGGTGACAAATCGAATCCATATTTTGAAATGGTACGTTCTTCTAAAAAGCATAAAGGTACTATCGTTGTTGATGGGGAGTTCCTTGAAAGCTATGGCAAATTTATTTTGGATGAGAGCTTGTGGGACTGCTTAAGGCTTTACCATTCATGGATTGAGCCGCTGGTGGTCAATCAGTGGATTCTTGAAATGCAGCGGTTTAGCTCAAACCAAGACCGAGGCATTGCCCTTCAAACCTATCATGATTGTTTGGTTTGGATTGATAAAGACCACGACACTCGCGCAGTACGCAAAAGGGTAGAGCAGTTGCGTTCGAATCAATCTGAGATCATCAGTGTATGGAGTGGGAGTAAGTTGCGTAATGAGTACCATGTTGATCACTGCTTGCCCTTCGCTTATTGGCCGAACAACGATAAATGGAATCTGCTGCCAACATCTAAAACTGAAAACCTCAACAAGCGCGATCGACTGCCCGCGGTGTATCGATTGAATGCGTCTAAACAACGCATCTTGGATTGGTGGGAACTGGCGTGGGGAGAATCAGAAACCCTGAGTCGGTCATTCTTTACAGAAGCGTCGTTGTCTTTACCGAATGTACCTGCTTCCTGCCAAGATTTTGAGCATGTATTTGAGGCGATGGGATTACAGATTCGTGGTGTGAAAAGCCGTCTTTGTATTGCAGAGTGGTAACTGGGTATCACTCGAAGTTTTGTTATTGTTAAGTGCAGCGATAGTTGGGTTGAAATACTCTCTCATTTTTAGCCAGAGAAGTGAGAGAGTATGATAATGAGCACAATCGGATTCGTAGCGACGGTGGCCTTTGTCACTCCTAATTGGAATGGGGTTTTTCATTGTGATATCGATTTGGGGCAAAGTAACGCAGGGCCGTTTGTGTGGATTGAATATAAACTTCAGATACAAGATGAAGAGTGCACGCTTCGTAGTCTAGGCGTTCAAACTGATGAAAGGATAAAGTGTAAATTGAATAGGCGAGGACCCGCATTAGATGTGTTGTTTGAGTCTTATTCAAATGGCAACTTAACTAACATCCATGGTGTTCAAGTTTACGAACGTGATGCAGTATTAGTGCAGCTCCGACAAGATCAAGGTCGTATTGTCACTCAGTGGTTTACCATCCAACCTAGCGAGAATACACCACAAATTTCTCATTGTTTTCAACGTACAGAAAAACGCTGAGTATACTTCTCAAACAGTCTTATTTATAAATTTTCCATTTCTTATAAAGCTCACAGATCTACCTCACATTTTTGTGCTTCATAACTGATACTGATATTAAAAGAGTGAGAAATGGATTACAGTTTGGGACATGTTTTCCAAATGTGGTTGTATCGTGAAAACGGTTTCTAAGCGATTGTATCAGCTATTAAAAATTGAAAAGCTTAAGCACAAAAAAGATAAGGTTTTTTCCTTTCAAAACAGGTTGATAGATAATAATTCGAAAAGCCTGAACATTTTTTCACCTTCATCTTTATTCCTTATAAAAAGTGATGTTTCTTCAGCGTCTTTATCGGTTCCAACTACCGATGCCCTTGCTTGGGGAAATCGCGTCTCGGTAGAGTTCAAAATCAAGGTTAACGACATTTCTAAAGAGCTCAATATCGATCCTAATCATTTGATGGCTTGCATGGCATTTGAAACGGCAGAGACGTTTAGTCCGAGCATCAAAAATGGCTCTGGAAGTGGGGCGACAGGGCTTATTCAGTTTATGCCATCGACGGCAGAGGCGCTGGGAACAAGCACAAAGAAGTTGGGCAAAATGAGTGCTCTGGATCAGCTGGATTATGTCAAAGCGTACTTTATGCCATACCGAAATGACATGGCGTGTCTTGAGGATGTGTATATGGCGATCCTTTATCCTGCTGCAATCGGCCAACCGCCAACACATGTGCTTTTCAAGAAAGGCTCGATCGCTTATCGCCAAAACGCGGGGATTGACCGCAAGAACTCAGGCAAAATCACATTAGCTGATGTGTCCTATAAAGTGAGGCGCAAGTTAGAGAAGGGCATGCACCCCAAATTTTACGGTTAAACTTTCCAATATTTTGGCGGGGGATCAGAAGGTTGCTCCGCCATCCACTCTCAAATCATGCATGGTGATATGGCCAGATTTATCACTGAGCAAAAATTCAATCGCATTGGTGATGTCTTTGGTTTCGGCAATCTTGTTTAACGGAATGCCAATTCGATGCGACGCTAAGTTGCCTTGAACCGTTTCTCGCTCGCCATAAGATTCATTCCACATTTGCTCTTGCATTGGTGTTCTGGTTGAGCCGGGGCTAACAATATTGCAGCGAATGCCATGCTCTGCCAGTTCTAATCCCAAACATTGCATCCACATGTGCAGGCCAGCTTTAGATGTGCAGTAGGCGGACATCTTCACGCGTGGTGTGTCTGCGGCATTTGATCCTACTGCGACAATCGCGCCTTTTCTGCCGTTTTCGACCAACATTTTTGCAAGCTGTTGGGTAAGTAGCATGGTGCCTTTTAAGTTGATATCTAGGGTTTTATTGAGCGCTTCGTACGGCAGTTCGAGAATAGAGGCGAGGTGTAATGTACCAGCACAAGTGATGATGAGCTCAGGGATGAGGTTATCCTGCTGAAGGTTCTGGCAGGCATTGAGGATCGCATGTGGATCGGATAGATCAAACGGAAGTAATGTGGTGCATTGTTGTTGGTTGGTCGACAAGTTTTGTTGTAGTTCATCCAATGTTGCTTGAGTCACATCGCAAGCAATAACATGCGCCCCTTGGTCTAATAAGCTTTTAGTACATGCTAGGCCAATCCCTTGTCCGGCACCAGTGACCAAGCACAGTTTGCCATAGAATTCTGAGCGGTTTTCACGCATCACCTTCTCCCTTTCGCGATACAAATATGAAATCTAAGTTGGATAGATGATAATGATTTTTGTTATCGTTGTCATGATGTTAACAAGGAGGTATAGAATTCAATGAAGACATTAGGCTGGAAAATCAAGCCCTTGGTACTGGTTTTAGGGTTGGTTGGGATCTCAGGGTGTGAGTATTTACCGCACTTTGCAAAGGTCGATTTGCCGGAGCAAAAAATTGAACAAGTGGTTGAGCAAGCTAAGCCCGCTGATGCCGCAATTCTGAAGGCATTCGAGCAACACAGTTTTGTTGGGATTGGCGATTACCATTGGAATGACGCTTTTTTACGATACGCAACGGAACTGGTTTCGACCGATGCTTTCTCTGACCAAGTCACCCATATTGTGGTCGAATTTGGTAATGCGAAATATCAACCTGTATTGGATAAATATCTGGCAGGCGGTGAGGTCAGCGAATCACAGCTGAATGAGGTGCTACGTGGTTCGATTTACTTTATGGCTTGGATGCCAGATGCGTATATCAACTTCTTCAAGGCGATCAGAGCGCGTAATTTGTTGTTACCTGAAGGCAAAAAAATTCAGGTGCATCTCGCGGAAGCGCCCTTTGAATGGGATGGTGTCGCGGATGCAAAAGTTTGGAAACAAGCGGCGCAGAGTAAAACGGATTACTTTTACCAAATTGCTCAAGAGCGAATTGAGCACAATGAAAAAGCACTGTTGATTTTCGGGGCTTTCCATCTGGTGAATGCACCGAAGGACTATGTCGCGAAAACGCAAGCCAGCGCTTGGCCGCTTGCGACTCGATTAGAGCAAGCGTTTCCTGATAGTACGTATTTAATTTGGCCGATGACAGAACCCGAAGTCGTGCAAACCTTCCACAATGTAAAATCACCATCGCTACTCGAAGTGACGAATAGTCCTATTGAGCCACTTCGATTCATCGATTTATTACCTAAAGCGCGCTATAAACTGGCGGCAATGGATAGATGGATGCCCGAGTCGGGGAACTGTTTGATGCGTTTCTGTACCTTGGTGAGAATGCGCGTTCGACCGTATTTCCACGTGAAGTGATGGCAGATCGTGAATGGGTGAATGAGATGCAAAGGCGTGTCGATTTGATCGGAGGCAAGATGCAAGATCGCTTCAACGAGATACGATCGCTGAGTGATGAGAAGTATGGGTTTTCTGATAACGGGTAATATGGCTAATAAGTATTTCTAAGTAAGAACTATCACAACAATCAATGGCTGACAGCATAAGGTGTCAGCCATTTTTTATGCGTCATTTTGAGGCTATTTTACTGATAAGACTAAAGAATTATTTGCGTTTCCCCATATTAATACTATGGGATTAATTTATAAAATTATAAATAATACGAATGATAATTATTATCAAAAGTGTTTGAATAAATGATTTTGTGTGTGTAGTCTCACCTCTTAAATGAGAAGGAATCTCATTTGGAACGCCATGTTTAATACAGTTTGAGAGATGATTATGCTTCGTAACTCAACGGGAAGCAGCACTATGCTCACAGAGTTTCTTAATGCCCATACGGATGATGCTTCGTTCTTCTTTAGCTCTCCGACAGTGACGTTATTGACTCAAGGGATTGCTGCCGAATTTTCCCAACAAGTCAGGTTCTCAGAATTAGATACTCACATCAGCCAATTATTGGATTCGGCGAAGGAAGAGGGCAATGAAAACCCTATCGCTGTAGGTGTGATCCCATTTTCTGAACACAACCCAGTACATTTCATTGTCCCTGAACGTCTGATTACGACATCACCAATCCGACCGGATAAAGTGTCGGATGTGGATGGGTTAACGGATTGTCATCCATCTTCTATTCAACCCATTCCCGATCCTAGTGATTACATGCGTAGCGTTGAACAAGCCGTAAGGAGTTGCTGTCGAGAGGATGTGGAACTCGACAAAGTCGTCTTGTCTCGCACCATGCAAGTCGAGACGGAAGAGGATATTGACCGCGCTCGTTTCCTAAAAACGTTACTCAAACAGAACCCCGGTGGCTACACCTTTTCGACTCGCATTGGAGGAAGCCATTCCGATGCATATTTAATGGGCTCTAGCCCTGAGCTTCTTGTTTCGCGCAAAGGCCCTCATGTTTGCTCCAACCCGCTAGCAGGTTCCCGTCGTCGCAGTGACAACGAATCAATGAACCAACAACAAGGTGAGTTGATGATGGAAAGCAGCAAGGATCTTCACGAGCATGCGGTGGTTGTGGATGCCGTCGAGAAAGCGCTCCAACCTTGGTGCCACAATTTGTATGTGCCGATGGTGCCATCGGTGATTGAAACCAAAGCGATGTTACATCTTTCGACTCGTATCGAGGGCATGGTTTCAGATGCCAATACCAGCGTATTAAAACTCGCGAGTGCATTGCACCCGACACCTGCGGTATGCGGTTACCCTACAGCGCAGGCTTATGATTTTATCAGCAATGTAGAGCCCTTTGACCGTGGTTACTTTACCGGGCTGGTTGGTTGGGTGGATGCCCGCGGCAATGGAGAATGGGTTGTCGTGATCCGTTGTGCTGAGGTCGAGAAAAAACGTCTTCGCGTTTACGCGGGTGCTGGCATTGTTGCTGGCTCAGAGCCACAAAGTGAACTTGAAGAAACCGGCAACAAGATGCGAACCGTGCTTAACGCATTGGGTATTGAAATCCGTGAGAACATGGAGGTGGTTCAATGAACCGCCCGTGCATGAAGGCATCAGGATTTACCCCATGGCCGCAAGAGATGACTCAAAAGTATCGCGATGCAGGGTTTTGGACGCAGCAAACCATCCCAGAGATGCTTGAGGCGAGCGCACAGCGTTATTCAGAATGCGTAGCTTTGGTTGCGGGCGATCAGCAATGGACTTACCAAACGTTAGTCGAACAAGTTGACAAGCTTGCTGCCGGGTTCCAGCACAAGCTCAATCTAAAATCCGGTGATAAAGCGGTTTTGCATTTGCCCAACGTTGGTGAGTTTTATTTGAGTTTCTTTGCCTTGCTTAAAATTGGGGTTCAACCCGTTTTAGCGTTACCTGCGCATCGCTATTCGGAGATTCGATACTTTTGTCATTTTACTGAAGCGAAAGTATTGATTACCGCACCTCAATTGGGCGTCAAAACCGCTGAGATAGCTCAACAAGTGGCCGCAGATTTACCGAGTTTAAAAACGGTAGTGTGGGCTGGTGAAGAGAGCTTAATACCTACCGGTGCTCAAGCGCTAAACACACTGTTTTTGGAAGAGGTTGATGCTCAACCTGATGTCGCCGAAGACTTTGCTTTTTTCCAACTTTCTGGTGGGACAACGGGTACGCCAAAGCTCATCCCAAGAACCCACATTGATTACCTTTATAGCGTTAGTGCGAGCAATGACGTTTGTCAGTTCTCTGCTTGCACTCGTTACTTATGCGTTTTACCTGCTGCGCACAATTTCCCATTAAGTTCGCCTGGCGCGTTGGGCTGCTTTATGGCTGGTGGCATGGTCGTACTAGCGCCAGATGCCAGCCCTCAAACGGCCTTTTCTTTGATTGAAAAACACCAAATCACTGTCGCGGCTTTGGTTCCTCCATTGGCGTTGTTATGGCTAGATGAAGCAGCAAGAACCCAGCAAAACATTACGTCACTTCAGTTACTGCAAGTTGGTGGCGCTCGTTTTAGTGAAGAGGCGGCAAAACGAGTGAAGCCAGAGCTTGGTTGTACTTTGCAACAAGTGTTTGGCATGGCTGAAGGGCTGGTAAATTACACCCGTTTGGATGATCCAGACTCAGAAATTGTCACTACGCAAGGCCGTCCTATGTCACCTGCAGATGAGCTTTTGGTACTAGACGAAGGAGGTAATCCGGTTTCGAAAGGGACTGCGGGGATTTTGTTCGTGCGTGGTCCTTATACCATTCAGGGTTATTACCATGCACCGGAACACAATCAGCGTTCTTTTACCGACCTTGGTTATTACCGCACTGGGGATATTGTCGTTATGACTGAAGCAGGCAATTTGCAAGTTGTGGGGCGGGATAAGGACCAAATCAATCGTGGTGGTGAAAAAATTGCGGCCGAAGAGGTGGAGAATCACCTTCTTGCTCATGACTCCGTTCACGATGCGGCGGTGATTGCGATCCCAGATGAATACCTTGGTGAGCGCAGTTGCGCGGCATTGGTGTGCAGAGCGCAAAATCCCAAGCCTATTGAAATCAAGCGATTCTTACGAGGTCGAGGATTGGCGGATTTCAAAATTCCAGATCGCGTGATCTTTGTTGATGTTCTACCCAAAACGCCAGTAGGAAAGATCAACAAAAACAAACTTCTAGAACTGATTTAATCGAACCACCACACCACGATATCAACGGTGTCGTGTGTATAAATAAAATTTTGGAGATTAGCCCCATGGCCATTCCATCTATCTCTGGTTATTCACTATCTAAGCCGATGCCAGAAAACCGCGTAAATTGGTCTGTAGAGCCAAAGCGCGCTGTGTTATTGATTCACGATATGCAGCAGTATTTTCTCAATTTCTATGATGTCGATAGTGAGATGATCCAAACGCTCACTCATCATATTAAGCAAATTAAACAAGCGTGTATCGATGCGGGTATCCCTGTGGTTTACACCGCTCAACCGGGTGACCAACGCCAAGAAGACCGTGCCTTACTAACGGACTTTTGGGGACCAGGTCTGAAAGCGGATGATGATATTACGCGTATTTTCCCTGCGCTTGCGCCTTCTGAACAAGACATTGTTTACACCAAGTGGCGTTACAGTGCGTTTCAGCGTACTCCGCTTAAATCCATGATGGATGAAACGGGTCGTGACCAGCTGATCATCGTAGGTATTTATGCCCACATTGGTTGTTTACAAACCGCTGCCGAAGCGTTCATGACCGATATTAAAGCTTTTATGGTTTCTGATGCTGTCGCAGATTTCTCAGCGAACGATCATGAAATGGCACTCAATTATGTCGCAGGTCGCTGTGGCTATGTGTTGGATAAGCAGCAATTGCTATCTCAAATCAGCAGTGCAGATGAATTTGTCGGTGATGACTTTTCCATTCCTCAATCTCAGCAACATTTAACTCAGCAGTTAGCGGCATTGCTAGAAGTGCCAGTCGATGAAATGACGCCGGAAGATAGCCTGCTGGATTTCGGTTTAGATTCGGTTCGTATGATGTCACTGGTCGGTGACTGGCAGCAAGCTGGTCTAGATGTGAGTTTTATGGAACTTGCCGCCAAGCCCAGTGTGCAAGATTGGTGGCAACTGATTGAGAAGAAGCTGACTTAACAGCCTACGAGGAAGAGTAACAAAGGAATGGACATGTACGATTTACCTTATACAGCGGAGCAATTGCTGCCGCTTACGGATGCCCAAGCAGGGATTTGGTTTGCTCAGTTGCGCGACCCGGATAATCCAATTTACAAGACTGGCGAATACTTAGTGATTGATGGCAAGGTGGATGAGCCTTGTTTTGTTGAAGCGGTAAAAAACGCCATTGATGAAGTTGACTCGTTACACGCGAAGTTTGTCACTACCACCGAAGGCCCTCGCATGGTGATTGATAGACAAAACTGGCAGGTAGAGCGAATCGACTTCTCGCAACATGATGTGCCACTCGAGTCTGCAGTCGATTGGATGAAGAAAGAGTTGAAGCAGCCCGTCGATTTGGAGCAAGGCCCTTTGTTTATTATGGCGCTGCTTAAGCTTGCAGAAGATAAGTTTGTTTGGTTCCTGTCACTTCACCACATTGCTATTGACGGCTACAGCATGTCGTTGATCGCTTCGCGTATTGCTCATATCTATGGCCAACTTACGAAGGGAGAGCAGTTTGACGAGATCCAATTGGTGGATCAACACGCGTTGCTTAAAGAAGACAACGACTATAAAGCG
This sequence comes from Vibrio sp. 10N.222.52.B12, assembly GCF_002875385.1. Taxonomy (NCBI): domain Bacteria; kingdom Pseudomonadati; phylum Pseudomonadota; class Gammaproteobacteria; order Vibrionales; family Vibrionaceae; genus Vibrio; species Vibrio sp. 10N.222.52.B12. The sequence continues at coordinate 13,169 of NZ_MDAW01000149.1, forward strand.
TCGGAAAAATACCAAAAAGACCGTACCTTCTACTTACAACGTTATGCCGACCACTCTGATACGGTTAACTTAGCGGGTAAACCGACAGTGACATCTGATCACTTCTTACGCTTGAAAGGCGCGATGCCAGTAGAAGATTTCCAGCATATGGAATTGTTGGCGAAGCAATGCCGAACGCACTGGTACAGTGTGCTGATCGCTTCCATTGCTGCGTATGTTCATCGTATGACGCGTTCCAACGAAGTGGTGCTTGGTGTGCCGTTGATGGGTCGCTTAGGTTCAGTGGCAATTCAAACGCCAGCGATGCGAGTGAATATCTTGCCAGTGCGAGTGAGTTTTACTCAAGGTACGGACATCAAAACGCTAGTTAAACAGGTAAACCAAGAGTTCTCATCTGTTCGTCGTCACCAAGGGTACCGCTATGAAGAACTGCACCGCGAATTGAATCTAGTAAAAGACAACCGCAATCTATTTGGCCCTTTGGTCAATATCATGCCGTTTGAGTATGAACATAAATTTGGCGAGTTGGCTTCGAAAGCGCATAACCTGTCAGCGGGGCCCGTGGATGATATTTCCTTCTATTGTTATGAGCTTGACGGTCAACTTCACATAGATATGGATGCCAATCCAGAGCTGTATTCTGACCAAGACATTAAAGAGCACCAGCAGCGCTTGTTCCACTTTATGAGCGACTTTTTTGCAAGCGCGCAAGCTCAAGACCCATCGTTATGCCAAATCAGTGACGTGAATATTCTTCTCTCTGGGGAGAAAGAAAAGGTCATCGAAACTTGGAATGATACCGACCACGAGGTGCCAGAAACGACCCTAGCTGCCTTGTTGGCAAGGCAACGTATTCTGACGCCTCATGCTCCCGCCCTCATTTTTGAAGGACAAAAGCTCAGCTATGAGCAGTTAGCGAAAAAAGTGTACTCCTTGACGAACTGGTTAACCGCGCAAGGGGTTGAGCTGGGAGATCGCATTGCGGTTTGCATCCCAAGAAGTGAAGAACTGATTGTCGTACAACAGGCGATTCTTGCTGCTGGTGCGGTTTACGTACCGATTGATCCAGATTACCCAGAAGGCCGAATCCACTACATGTTGGAATCTTCTGCACCGAAGTTTGTATTCTCGACGACCGAGCTACAAAGCAAATTGCCACAAGGTGTGGAGGTGAAGTTGGTTGATGACGCGACGTTGCCAACTATTTATAAGGTGGTTGAGGCATTACCACCACAAGTGCGTCCGGAACCTCACTCTCCGGCTTACATGATTTATACCTCTGGTTCTACGGGCAAACCAAAAGGTGTTGTGGTTACTCACGATGCTATCGTCAACCGATTGCTGTGGATGCACGACCAATACCCAATTGATGCCAAAGACCGGGTATTACAAAAAACGCCTGCAGGTTTTGATGTCTCTATTTGGGAATTTTTCTGGCCAATGATCGTCGGTTCATGCTTGGTGGTCGCAAAACCGGAAGGGCATAAAGATCCTATTTATCTGCAAGATCTTATCCATCGAGAGAAAATCACGACCTTGCACTTTGTGCCTTCAATGCTGCAAATCTTCGTCCAACAAGCCGATGCCAATTTGTGCCAGAGTTTACGCCAAGTTTTTTGTAGTGGTGAAGCGCTACCGATGGAGTTGGTGAATCATTATTACCAAGACTTTAGTGCGCCATTACACAACTTGTATGGTCCGACAGAAGCGGCTGTTGATGTGACTTATTGGCCAAGTGAGGCGAATGCGCAAGGTAATTCGACACCAATAGGCCGCCCTGTGTGGAATACCCAAATTTACATTTTGGATGATGCATTAAATCCAGTACCGCCGGGTGTCGTCGGTCATCTTTATATTGCGGGTCGACAATTAGCGTTGGGTTATCACGGCCAGCCAGAACTGACCGCAGAGCGTTTCATTGAAAGCCCATTCGGACCAAAAGGCAGCCGAATGTACTTATCTGGTGATTTGGCTCGTTGGCGAAAAGACGGGGCGATTGAATACTGCGGGCGTAGTGATTTTCAGGTCAAGATTCGAGGTTTCCGTATAGAGCTTGAAGAAATTGAAAACGCCTTAGCAAATCACCCAAGTGTCGCGCAAGTTGCGGTATTGGCGCAGGAATATGCCGATGGTGACAAACGCCTCGTAGCGTATGTTACGGCAGAAGATCCAGAACAGGGTGTTGATAGCAACTTGCTGCAGCGATTCCTTGCCGAACCGCTGCCAGAGTACATGGTTCCAAGTTACTTTGTGACGTTGGATACTTTCCCGTTAACGCCAAACGGTAAGCTGGATCGCAACGCGTTGCCGAAGCCAGATTTGTCTGGTCAGGTCGGTACAAAAGGGCCAAGCAACCTTGTTGAAGAACGTTTGTGTAAGCTGTTCTGCCAACTGCTTGATTTACCTGCGGTAGGCGTTGATGACAACTTCTTCGAACTAGGTGGTCACTCTTTGCTTGCCGCACAGTTGATTGCTCATGTGAAAGAAATCATGGGAATTGAACTGTCATTGGCAGCCGTATTTGAATCGCCGACTGTCTCTGGGATTGCCGCCAAGTTGAATGGCAGTGAAAGTGATGATGCCCTGAACATGTTATTGCCACTGCGTAAACGTGAAGGGAAAGCGGCCATTTTCTGTGTACACCCTGCGGGTGGCTTAAGTTGGTGCTACGCGGCTTTAACGCCGATCATTCCATCCGATGTTCCTCTCTATGGCGTGCAAGCTCGTAATCTGGGTGACCCTTCTGCACCATTGCCAAAGAGCATGAAAGAAATGGCAGAAGACTACGTTGCCGCGATTCGTGAAGAGCAACCTTTTGGTCCTTACCATCTTCTGGGCTGGTCAATTGGTGGCATGATTGTTCACCTAATGGCGGGCATCTTACAAGAACAAGGCCAAGAAGTTGGTTTGGTTACGCTGTTAGATTCTTACCCTGCAGAGCAGTGGCAAACCATCCATCCACCGGGAGAAGAGCAAGCGCTCGGCGCACTGATTCGTATGGCCGGCGTTGAGTTTGATGAAGCCGCGCATTCCAGTATTACGAAGCCAGAAGTGATCGATATCTTGCAGGATGCGGGCTCGTCTATGGCGCACTTAAGTACTGAAACCATCACGGCGATGATCGACGTCGTAATCAACAACAACCAACGTGTCCGTGATGCCATTGACTATCAATATCAAGGCGATGTGCTGTTCTTTAATGCTGAGAAGCCACCAGAAGAGGCCTTTTTGGATCGCAATGGATGGTTCAAATACATGGACGGCGACTTGAAAGTGATTGATGTGGCCTGTATTCACCGTGACATGATGCGCCCAGATATGCTGCGTGAAATCGGTACGCATATGGTGAAAGAGTTGAGAGAGAATTTCGATGTTTGATTCGACAGCTCAATTTAAGCCAAGTGCGATGTTGGAGGGGATGATTTCCCCTCTGACTTTCTTCAAAAATAAGTTGGAATCAGGCGCTATTTTGGCGCTTGGCGAGGCACATTGGTATGCCGATTTATTTGAGCAAATGACCGAGGTGTTGCTCGATCCTCAATTGGATGGGGCATTCACGCATTTGTTCATCGAGTTTGGTAACGCTAAGCATCAAGCGCTGCTTAACAACTACTTATTGGGAGAGGCGGTCACCGACACTGAATTGGCTGCCGTATGGTTAGATTCAATCGCCTTTCCTGCATGGATGCATCCGTGTTACGGCCAATTTTTTCATCGATTGCGAGCAGCGAATGCTGAGCGCAACGTGCCGATCAAAGTCGTGCTGACGGAGCCGTCGTTCAATTGGCAAGCCATTCAACATCCTTCTGAACTGAGTAAGTTGAATGCTCAACGTGACCAAGCCTTAGTGGACGGCGTTGAAAAGCTGCAACAGAAACAGGCACAGGGTGTGGTGGTGCTTGTTGGAGCAAGACACATTCTTAAGCGTTCCCCAACCTTAGGGTTCATGTCCAAACATAAAACTTTTGGTGACCTAGCGAAACAGAAGTTTGGCGAACAATATGTATCAGTTTGGCCACACATTTTACCAAGTGAATGGGGCAGCACTGAGCGGGGTATTTATACAACGACGCAGCCTCATCTTAAAAAGAAATCGTTTCTCGACATTATTCCGAAAAAGCCACCGGTGAACCCTTACGCGTTTACTTCCCTTGAGCAGCTGGTGGATGCCTATTGGTATTTAGGTCCACAAACGCGTCAGTTAGATGCCAAGGGCGTCACAGTACCACCAATGTGGAAAGCGCTTTTAGAACAACGGTTGCCGCTGGTTAATGCTCGACAACAAATGGTGATCAAAAAGGTTATTGAACAAAAATAATGACACATTCATGAGGAAAAAAAGCACAACGAGAAAACGTATTGCTCGGTAAAGCAATAGCGGCCATGAAAGGAGAGATTCGGCAAGTTAGCCTGCAATAAAGTTCGATTCTCTCCAATCAGTTCGAAGTGAAATTGACCGGCGTTTTCAGCGTCCGGCTGCAGGGTGATTTGTGCATCTAGAAAGTCGAAGTACACCTGAACAAACGGGTAGAGACATTTAAACAGGCTCTCTTTAATGCTGAATATCAGTGTATCTGGGAGGGTGTTGGACGTCTCCATTAATGCCTTTTCGCTCTGGGTGTAGATGCTAGAAAAAAGGTGCGAGGCGAGAGGGGTATTGTTTTCCACATCAATACCTAAACTCGGTACTTCACTTTTTAACGCACACGCTGCGAGGCATAGGCTGTCGGTGTGACTGATGCTGCCGCTGATGAGGCTCGGGAATAAGGGCTCTCTAGCTTTGCCTGAAAGAATGGGTACCTGAGCTAATTCAGAATCGTTTGATACCAATCGCTTTATGGCTTCTCGAGCGGATTGACGTCCGGCTCGGAATTCTCGTTGACGCTTTTTAACGGCTTTATGAATTTGTTGCTCTTCCTCGAGAAGGCCCACTTTATCGTACATATCGGGTGTGGCTTTTACGATGTGAACCGTTGGACTGGCACTTTCTAAGTGAAGACAGAGAGGGGCAAGAATGTTAACTAGCTTGTCGTTTTTCAATAGTGTCACTTTTCAACCTGTTGCAGTTCAAAAATACAATACAGCTCAAATGTAAATGCTAATGCGAGTAATAATAATTGTCATTTATACATTCGTTTATTAGAGTTTGCGAGCTCAATTTATTTATAAAATAGATATAAGGATATGCAGTGAAAAGTTTAGTTAAAAAGCCCACATTTATGCCTTCTATGCTCGCAGGAGCACTTTTGACGGCGCTAAGTGGTTATGCTGTTGCTGATGATCAAGATGAAGTGTTGGAAATGGAACGTATGGTTGTTACTGCAACCCTTACCCAACACTCAGAATTGACCGCACCAGCTTCTGTTTCGGTTATCACCGCAGAAGACATCTCAAAGATGCCAGTGAAAGATATCTCAGAAGCGATTCGTAGTGCGACGGGTGTGAGTGTTTTGAGCAGCACCGCTTATGGTCGTAATACTATCCGTATTCGTGGTTTGGATTCCAAGCACACGCTAATCTTGATCAATGGTCGTCGAATTAACTCACAAGATGCGCTTATTCGAGGTAATGACTTTGACCTATCGAGTATCCCTTTAACGGCGATTCAGCGTATTGAAGTGGTTCGTGGCCCGGTTTCTTCCCTTTATGGTTCTGAGGCCATGGGTGGTGTGGTGAACGTGATCTTGAAATCACCAACGGAAGAGTTATCCGGCTCGGTTGGTCTTGAATACGAGAGCATTCTTGAAGGTGACGGTGGTGATGGTCTGAAAGGTCATGCTTACGCGAGCGGCGAACTGACGCAAAATGTAGAAGGCAGCATCATTGTTGAAAGCTCTACACGTGACCCTTGGCGCACAGACACAAATCCTAATTTTGATGCGCTAGAGCAGAAAGACACGACCAATGTGTTTGGTGAGCTCGCATGGCAATTAACCGAAGAACAGCGTTTGATTGCGGATGTTATCTACACCAAAGATGAGCGTGAAGCAGATTGGGTTCACCCTCGTTCAGGCCCTCAAACGAACACACAAGACTCGACGCGCTGGAACTACGGTTTAACGCATGAAGGCGCTTGGGACACGGTAGATTCACAAGTACGTTTCTACGGTGAGAGCATGCAACTTGACGATGCAAGTACGGCTTACACTAACGGCGCTGCGGATGTCGACTTACAAAATAATACTCTCGATTTCAAACTTTCTGGTTTGTGGCGTGATTCGCATGAGTGGGTATTCGGAGGTGAATACCGTACTTCTGAGCTGAAAAACAGCCGTGATGTTCCATCTGGTGATATCGATAACTACCAAGGTGCGGTATTTGTTCAAGGTGAATTTGATCTCGACAAACTGGCGCTGACATTGGGTGGCCGTCAAGATTTTCATGAGGTCTATGGCAGTCACTTTAGCCCGCGGGTTTATGCCGTTTACAGCATCACCGATGAGTTTGTCTTGAAAGGCGGTGCTGGTGGTGGCTTCCGAGCTCCTGGCATGATGGAAAGCAGTGACCAAGTTCGCGTAATCAGTTGTGGTAACCGTTGTTGGTTAACGGGTAATGATGATCTTAAACCGGAAGAATCAGAAAGCTACGAAGCAGGTCTTGCGTACGAATCAACATCAATGGGCGTAGGTCTGATGTACTACTACACGGATTTGAAGAACAAGATCGAACGTGACCTAACCAAGGTTGTTGGTATGGATGGCCCTATGCCAATCTTCACTTACCAAAACATCGGTAAAGCGGAGATCAAAGGTATTGAGCTTGAAGGTTGGTATGACATTACAGACAGCATCAACCTGAAAGGTAACTACACTTACACGGACGCTAAAGACAAGAGTACAGGTGATACGCTCATGCAAACACCTGAGCATCTAGCGAACCTGGACGTCAATTGGGAAGTGTTTGATTCATTCACAACGTTTGCTCGTGTGAATTACATCGGTGAACAAGTGATCACGAACCTAAGCCGTGAAAACAAAACGGTGGATGGTTACACGCTAGTCGGTCTTGGTGTGGGTTACGATTTCCAACAGTTGAACCTTAAAGCGGGTTTAAACAACATTTTTGATGTCGAGTTGGACGATGAAGACGATTACTACGGCTACTCTGAAAAAGGCCGTAGTGCGTATGTAAGCGCAACGTACTTGTTCTAATCGAAACGAAGATCGTGAATTTCATTTAGCAAAACAGCCTCTATCGAGAGGCTGTTTTTTGTTTGAGTCAAACACTCGTAAATTCGTAATTAGCCTTATTGCTCAGCTTCGAATTCTCTCACCATTTCCGTTACTTTAACTTGTGTGATCCGATTGCTCTTGACCTGCAACACGTCAAATTGCCACTGTTGATATTCAACGGTTTCTCCTTGAGCAGGCACGCGGCCAATTAACCAAGTCAGAAAACCATTTAAGGTTTGGAAGCCCTCGCTTTCTTCTCCCTCAATGCTGCTGAGCTCAAGTTTGTATTTCAGCTCATTCATCGGAATCAAGGCGTCCATTATCCAACTGCCGTCTTTCTGTTTTTTCGCCCAGATTTGCTGTGGTGCCATGCCTAACTCACCAGCGATAGATTTGAGCAAATCGTAGTGTGTCACTAGGCCCTGCACGTCGCCATATTCGTCAACGATAAAGACCATTTCGGTGCTGGTTTGCTGCATGTAGTTGAGCAACGGTAGCCCTTTCATGGACTCAGGAACAAAACGTGAACGTTTGAGTAATTTTGCTAACCGCGATATTGATAGCTCGTCATACTCATCGAGCAACGCTTTAGAAGAAATGGTCCCAATGATGTTATCCAAGCCGCCTTTACATACCGGCCAAACGGAATGCTGAGTTTGACGTAAATTCTTCAGTATTGCATCGAGTGGTAAATCCAGATCGAGATAGTGAATGTCACAGCGTGGTGTCATTAAAGAGAGCGCCAAGCGGTCATTCAAGTGCAGAAGGTTACGGATCATCAGCTGTTCCTGAGGCTCGATTGCACCACATTCAGAACCTTCACTGACCACAGCAAATATATCTTCTTCTGTTACGATTTCACCGGTGTGGTTTTGGCGTAGCAATCTCAGTAAAGATTCTGTCGATAGCGTCAGTAACATGACAAACGGAGTCGTTAACTTGGCCAACCAATGAATAGGGTAGGCCACAAGAACAGCAATACGCTCTGGGTTGTTTTGAGCGAAGCGTTTAGGAACTAGCTCACCCACTACGATTGCAAAGTAGGTGATCATGACGACGACAATGGCGGTGGCAAGGATGGTGGCGACCTCTCGTTCTAGGCCTTGTGCGACAAGCCAATGCTCAAAGGGAACTGAAAGGGTGGCTTCACCAAAAATACCGCTGAGGATACCAATCACGGTGATGCCGATTTGGATTGTGGAGAGGAATTGCGTTGGGTTGTTTTTTAATTGCAGAGCGAGGCGGGCAGAAGCGCTGTGTTGGGCAAACTTTTTCAGTCGGCCGCTTTTGGCTGTGACTAACGCTATCTCAGACATGGCAAAAACACCATTAAGCGCGATTAATCCAACCAGTAATAAAATATCCATGAAGTTTTCCAGTGATGCACACTCTTGCAGCATAACGAGGTTCAAGGGGAAGAAGTGTGAGGTGGTCAATAAATCATCACGCTGTAACAATCAGATGCCTTATTAAAAGGATAGAATTTGCTTATCGTCTCCGGCTTGTTCAGGTATGAATGATTCTGTTACTTAGTTCGGATTCTGATACACTACGCGCCCATTTCCTCTGTTGAGACTTTTCTATGCCATTTTCTAAGCTTGGTTTAAGCGCACCTATCACTGATGCAGTGAAGGCGCTGGGTTATGAAAAACCGACTTCTATCCAACAAAAAGCCATTCCGATTGTTTTGCGTGGCAGCAATTTGATTGCCGCAGCACAAACTGGTACCGGTAAGACTGCTGGCTTTGTACTACCAATCTTAGAAAAACTCAGCAAAGGGGAAACTCAGCGTAAGAAGCGCGCTCGTGCGATCATTTTGACCCCGACACGTGAGTTAGCACTTCAAGTACACCAGAGCATCGAGGCATACGGCAAAAACTTATCGCTTCGTTCTATGGCGATGTTTGGTGGTGTGGATTATGCGCCACAGAAACAAGCGCTGATTGAAGGCGTGGATATTGTCGTAAGCACGCCAGGCCGTTTGATTGACCTTTACGGCCAACGTGCCATTCACTTTGATGAAGTGGAAATGCTGGTTCTGGATGAAGCCGATAAGATGTTGGATATGGGCTTTATCGATTCGATTGATAAGATCGTCGATTGCATGCCAGAAGACATTCAAAGCTTGTTGTTCTCAGCGACGCTATCAAACCCAGTTCGTGACTTGGCGAAAAACGCTATCGTTGACCCTGAAGAGATCACCATTGCGAAGCACAGCGCATCTAAGTCGAACATCAAGCAGTGGATCACTACCGTCGATAAAGACATGAAGTCGTCACTACTGAGCCATATGCTGACGGAAAACGACTGGTCGCAAGTGTTGGTGTTTATCGAGACAAAACACGGCGCGGCGAAGTTGGTTTCTCAACTAGAGAAGCGTGGTATCGTGGCAGAGGCGTTCCACAGTGGTCGTAACCAACGCGTTCGCCAAGAGTTGATTGAGCAGTTTAAAGCGGGTGAAATCCAGTACTTAGTGGCAACGGGTGTTGCGGCGCGTGGTATTGATATCGACAACCTACCTGTTGTTATTAACTACGACTTGCCATTCCCAGCGGATGAATACGTTCACCGTATTGGTCGTACTGGCCGTGCTGGTGCACAAGGTGAAGCGATTTCACTGGTATCAAAAGATGACTTCAAAAACCTATGCATGATTGAAAGCCGTCTGGGTCACTTGCTTGAACGTGTGGAAATCGAAGGTTTCACACCAAGAAAGCCAGTGCCAATTTCTATCTTGAACTACGTACCAAAGAACAAACGTAGACCACAAGACAATGATCGTCCTCGTCGAGACAACGCTGACAAGCGCGATTAAAAATAATCCTTGTTAAAGACGCAGAACTAAAAAAAGAAGCCGCATTTCGATGCGGCTTCTTTGCTTTTTACAACCCTGTTCAAGCTAGGTGGGTTCAGGTTCTGTCTGTCTAGTTCGCTTTCGCTAAACGTCGCTGAATGAACTGAGGTTCTGTGCGCATACCCATCACCAGACTGACACACATAACCAATAGAATGATGGTGAATGGCAGACCAGTTGAAATCGTACCGGCTTGCAGGGCTTGAATTGCTTCTGTACCACCAATCCACAGTAGAACAGCCGCAATAGCACCTTCTATGGTTGCCCAGAAGATACGTTGTGGTACTGGCGCATCCACTTTACCACCAGCGGTAATACTATCGACAACCAGTGATGCAGAGTCTGACGAGGTAATAAAGAACACCATGATCAGAACAATCGAAATGACAGACAAAATCGAGCTCATTGGCATTGCTTCATAAGCATAGAATAGTGACAGTGTTAGGTCGGTAAGCCCATTCGTACCAAGCTCTCCCACTTTGTTCATTACTTGGTCTATCGCAATGCCACCAAATGCGGACATCCAAATTAGCGTTATGAGCGTCGGAATTAAAATCACAGCAGTAAGGAATTCGCGAACCGTACGTCCTTTTGATACTCGTGCAATGAACATACCCACACATGGTGACGATGAAATCCACCAAGCCCAGTAGAACACTGTCCAACCGTGCATCCACGCTTCATCTTCTCGGCCATACGGGTTGCTAAGAGGAATAATGTTCTCAACGTAACCCATTAGCGTAGTCGGGATAGTACTCAACGCGACGGCAAGACCCGCTAGGATAACAAAGACCAATAGAGCAAAAGCCATAGTAAGGTTGATGTTGCTCAGCACTTTTACGCCGCCATCGATTCCTCGAATGACCGACACAACCGCAAGTGTAGTAACGAAAGCGATCACCCCAAGTTGCATTCCAATGCCACTTTCAATGCCCATCACATGCGCGATACCGCTTGCAGCTTGCTGCGCGCCTAGACCTAACGAGGTTGCTAGACCAAAGAGTGTTGCGAGCACGGCCAGAACATCAATCACATGGCCAAACCAACCCCACGTGCGATCACCAAGCAGCGGGTAAAAGACGGAACGGATTGAAAGTGGTAGGCCTTTATTAAAGGCAAAGAAAGCCATAGACAGTGCAACAACGGCGTAGATTGCCCAAGGGTGCAGACCCCAGTGGAACATGGTTGCCCCAAGTGCGACTTGTTTGGCTTCTTCTGTAAATGGCGTTACGCCAAGTGGAGTCTCGTACCAACCTGTAAAGTATGCGACAGGTTCGGCAACGCCCCAAAACATGAGACCGATGCCCATGCCAGCAGCAAACAACATCGCAATCCAAGAAATGTTGGAATGTTCCGGCTTTGCGTTCTCACCGCCAATGCGGATCTTGCCAAAAGGAGAAAAGATCAAACCAATACAGAAGATTAAAAAGATATTGCCAGCCCACATGAAGAGATCATCAAAGCTTCCGATGATCTGCCATTTGACACCATCAAGGCTTGCTTTTGCAGTGGCTGGGTCGACGAGCAGAAGTGCGATTAAAAAAATAATGATCAAGCCAGCGCTGGTGCCAAAAACAGGGTTATGAACATCAAATCCCCACTTTTGAACGTTGTCTTGGCCGACCGTGTAGTCAGTATTATCAATACTGTACTTATCCTTAGTTGTAGACATCATCCCTCTCAAAACTACTTAGAGTACAAACTAATTTGTCGGCGCGCACTATAACAAACGTCAGAGTAAATGGCTAATTTGTTGATGAAAAGATCAACTTGGTTGGTTTTTATACGTGCAAAAAGCAAAGAACACGAAATAATTTTCGGGATTGATAGTCTTTACAAATAAAGCATCTGTCAAAAATATATATTGATAACTGTGTGAATAGCATGAGTGTGAGTCAGTTAGCTATTGTTCTGATTTAATTGACAATAAGTAGGAAAACTCGCTAGTTGCGTCTACGCTTTAAAAAGTTTTTGTGCGAACGTTTCAGTTAATCTTCTGTCAATTTTCTGTCGTCTAGTTTGCAGATGATAGGGAATAGGCGCAGACTTTCGCGCTTGCTATTCAACGCATAAATGAGGCACAAATGAAAACGGGTGATAAGCAATTTGCTGTAATTGGTCTAGGTCGTTTCGGCTTAGCCGTGTGTAAAGAACTGCAAGATTCTGGCTCACAAGTTTTGGCGGTAGACGTTAATGAAGATCGTGTAAAAGAAGCTGCGAGTTTTGTTAGCCAAGCCATTGTTGCAAACTGCACTCATGAAGAGACGGTGACCGAACTTAAGCTCGATGACTATGACATGGTCATGATCGCCATCGGTGCTGATGTTAATGCCAGCATCCTCGCCACTTTGATCGCGAAGGAAGCCGGCGTGAAATCCGTTTGGGTGAAGGCAAACGACCGCTTCCAAGCTCGCGTACTGCAAAAAATTGGTGCAGACCACGTGATCATGCCAGAGCGAGACATGGGTATCCGCGTTGCACGTAAGATGTTGGATAAGCGTGTGTTGGAGTTCCACCCTCTGGGCAGTGGCTTGGCAATGACTGAGTTTGTCATTGGCTCTCGTTGGATGGGCAAAACCTTGGGCGAACTGGCTTTGTGCAAAGTGGAAGGTGTTCAAGTGCTGGGCTTTAAGCGTGGTCCAGAAATCATCAAAGCGCCCGAGCTCACCACGACATTAGAAATTGGTGACCTTATTATTGTTGTCGGCCCTCAAGATAAATTAGCAAGCAAGCTGAAATCATTATGAGCCAATTTCACCAGAGAGGCGTGTTCTACGTCCCAGACGGCAAACGAGATAAAGCGAAAGGTGGCGAGCCGCGCATTATATTGCTGAGCTTTCTCGGTGTGTTATTACCTTCTGCTGTTTTGCTAACCTTACCTATGTTTTCGGTGACCGGTCTGTCGATTACCGATGCGCTATTTACTGCGACTTCTGCCATCAGTGTGACGGGGCTTGGGGTCGTTGATACGGGGCAACACTTCACCTTGGCCGGTAAGATTTTGCTGATGTGCTTGATGCAAATCGGTGGGCTAGGGCAAATGACGTTGTCTGCGGTATTGCTTTATATGTTTGGTGTTCGCCTTAGCTTGCGTCAACAAGCCTTGGCAAAAGATGCCTTAGGACAAGACCGTCAGGTTAACTTGCGTAAGCTGGTTAAGAAAATCGTGGTGTTTGCCCTGATCGCAGAAACGATAGGTTTTATTTTCCTTTCTTTCCGTTGGGTGCCTGAAATGGGTTGGCAAACGGGGATGTTCTACGCACTGTTCCATTCTATCTCTGCGTTCAACAACGCCGGATTTGCATTGTTCTCAGATAGCATGATGAGCTTTGTGAATGACCCAGTGGTGATCTTTACGTTGGCGGCATTGTTCATATTCGGTGGTTTGGGTTTCACTGTTATTGGTGACTTGTGGTTGCATTGGCGAAAAGGTTTTCACTTTTTGCACTTGCATACCAAGATTATGTTGATTGCGACCCCCGTATTGCTTGCCGTTGGGACCATCATGTTCTGGTTATTGGAAAGACACAATCCGAACACAATGGAATCTTTGCCTGTAGCGGGGCAGTGGTTAGCGGCGTTCTTCCAATCTGCCAGCGCACGTACAGCGGGTTTTAATAGTGTCGATCTAGCACAATTTACTCAGCCAGCTTTGCTGGTGATGATTGTATTGATGCTTATCGGTGCAGGTTCTACCTCAACCGGCGGTGGTATTAAGGTGTCTACTTTTGCTGTCGCGTTTATGGCGACATGGGCGTTCCTTCGTCAGAAAAAGCATGTCGTCATTTTCAAACGTACCGTCAATTGGCAAACCGTTACTAAGTCGCTTGCGATTATTGTTGTGAGCGGGGCTATTCTCACGACGGCAATGTTTTTGCTCATGCTCACCGAGAAAGCCGACTTTGATAAGGTGATGTTCGAGACGATTTCTGCTTTTGCGACTGTTGGATTAACTGCTGGTTTGACGGCTGATCTTTCTGAACCAGGCAAGTACATCATGATAGTAGTGATGATCATTGGTCGTATTGGTCCACTGACACTGGCTTATATGCTAGCGCGTCCAGAACCAACGCTAATCAAATACCCAGAAGACAATGTCTTAACTGGTTAGTAATAGATCTGTTATCAGCAAACGATTACGCGAGTATGGCGGTTTAACTGCGCTCGCGTTTTTTATAAATACGCTGCAGAAATGAGAATAATTTCGATTTATTTGCATTAGTAGTATTTCAATCCTTAACGATTTCTGTACTATCCCATAGTTCTTTCATATACAACTTGTTGTTTTATTTGCGTATGGAATGCGTAATTCGCGCATCGAACTCATGGAGCCGTAGTTTGAAGTTCAAGACACTAGCACTCACCATGCTGGCCGCTTTCGTATCTGGTCAAAGCATGGCAACCACCCCTCCTTCCCCCAATTGGCGAGTAGTCGCCCTAAGCGATGGTACTTCTAGTGATGTGATTCTGCGTGGTAGCGCAAGTTTTCACTGGCACGAAGATAAACAAGGTAATGCGCTGATCAAACAGGGTGAGACTTGGTTTTACGCCCAAATTGAACGTAAATCCGATCGCCCTGTTTTGGTTTCAACGGGTGTTGAAAAGACACAAGCAGCCACTGCACCTGCCATTGCAAAAAATCGCCCAAGCGTCTTGCTCAAGCAGTCGATGTCTTCATTGAAAGGCATAGAACCAAGAGCGCGCGCCAATATGATGCGCCAAGCTCAGGGAATTCAAGCGATGAGTGGGGCGAGTGTTAAGCAGCAACCACTATTGGTTGTCGAAGTGTCCTTTAATGATCAAGCGATGGTGCATGATTTCCAACCTTTGGTGTTTGGTGAAAATCGTCAAAGTGTGGTGGATTACTACGACAAGAACTCGAAAGGGCAATATCGTGTTGTTCCAGCCGTTGAAACATACGGGACGGAAAATGATGGTGTGATCGGTGTTAGCGTTGACCAAAACCACCCAGATTGTAACAGCAGTTTTGGTGGTGATGCGTGTGATGTAGAGACCAAGGCCGTTTTTGCGGAGGCCTATCAAAAATTGGACCCGTACTTAAACTTGGCCCAATACGATGTCAATGACAACGGGCGTATTGACCCGACAGAACTGTCAGTGATGTTTATTTTTGCTGGTGGTGACCGTTCGACAGACTATCTTGATCGCCCATCAATTTGGCCGCACAAATTCTCTCATGATGATGTAACCATCGACGGTAAAACGATCACAGAGTATTGCGTGTTTGCTGATTTCCAAGTGACGCACCAATCGACATTGGGAGTGATCGTTCACGAACTTGGTCATCTTATGCTTGGTTTACCGGACCTATACTCCTACAACGGTTTGGCCTCTATTGGTCAGTGGGGAGTGATGGGCGCTGGTTCATGGGCGATGAAACCAGGGGACAGCTATGCTGGCGATACCCCCGTTAATATGAGTGCGTGGAGCAAGCATGCCGCTGGGTTTGTCGTACCAGAAATCGCCCAAACGGACGAATCTTCCTCGGTATCGAATGGCGAGGTAGAGCTGGTTTACCTTGATCCTTACTTAAAAGAACATGGCCCTCGCGTTTACCTTGAAAATCGTACCCATGTTGATTACGACCGTGCATTGGCAGGAGAAGGTGTTCTCGCTACGTCGGTGAATATCTTGAATCCTTTCAATGGTGCTGGCGATATGCAGGTGCAAATCATGCAAGCCGATGGTGAGCGTGAGCTTGAGTGGGGATTCCCAAGTGACAGTGGCGATTTGTACCCAAATGGTGCTACGGCTATCTCTGATTTCTCTATTCCTAGCTTGAGTAGTAT
The DNA here is from genome assembly GCF_002875385.1 of Vibrio sp. 10N.222.52.B12. Lineage (NCBI taxonomy): Bacteria > Pseudomonadati > Pseudomonadota > Gammaproteobacteria > Vibrionales > Vibrionaceae > Vibrio > Vibrio sp. 10N.222.52.B12. The sequence goes on from NZ_MDAW01000149.1 coordinate 29,005, forward strand.
TACGGGATACAACACCGACGTCACTATTTCGAATATTACGAGTAACGCCAGTAGCGCGACCTTCTCATTAACGATGCCAAATGAGCCAAATAAATCGGCTTGGAAAAATTCGTTCTATCAAGGCTATGTGATGTCGGGAACGGATAACGCGTTGGGCATTTCTATTGACCTCAAAGCCGCATCGCAACTTGATGGCCTTCAGGTTTACGCCACGTTAGACAGCTTTGAGAATTCGATGAATTATAAGGTGTGGCGTTTCCCATCAACAGGTTTAGAAACTTACAGCCTGTGGTTAGAGGAAAGTGAAGCTCAGTTGCTACAAGAAGGTTCTTTGCAAGGTTCCTCACGTATTCTTTTTGATCAACCTAGTCAACTAAGTGCGGGTCATCACTTGCTAGTCGTTGAGCTTGAAGGTGGGCGTTTTGAAACTAATTTCAATTTTGAAAGTGCGTTAGCGACAGAATTGCAATCTCAACCAACGATGTGGGCTGGTCGCAGCAACGCGATTTACGCAAATGGTTTAACGAGACAAAGCTTTTCTTTCATTCCTTTCGCCGCCTTATTTGATATCGACACAAACAGCCTTGTTGAAGCAAAAGCCGATATCATTGAAACCGATAAGAATGTTTCTGTTGATCTGAACTTAATGGACAATGACTTTGTTGCTCCAGGTTATCAATTTAATGTTGAACACACGCAGCAACCGACACATGGATCTATTAGTGGGAATAAATACCAACCACAAATGGGCTTTGTAGGGACTGATCGTTTCCAATATCGTCTTGTTTCTTCTGATGGTGCATTGAACTCGGCATCAGTCACCGTTCAAGTGACAGTGAATGGTCAAAATGAAGCGCCAACCGCGAGTATTGACGTTGATACCAGCAGCATGAGTGTTGATGGCAAAGGAAGCTTATCAGCGGCATCGAGTACGGACCCAGATGGTGATGCGCTTGAATATACGTGGGTACAAACCTCCGGTACGGCAGCAACATTGACGAATACAAGCAGCGCAGACGCAAGTTTTAGTGTCGTTCAAGGTACGAAAGCCGGTGAGGTTCTAACGTTCCAAGTGACGGTCACCGATCCAAGCGGATTGTCTTCAAGTGCAACAGTCGATGTTGAAGTTGAGAATACTGCGCCGGTGACGCAACCAGACTCTGCCAGTGTTGAAGCGGGTAAGAGTATTGTGATTGATGTGTTGAGTAATGATTCGGATTTCAATGAAGACACACTCATATTGCAAAGTGTAAATAACTTGTCTGGAGACGGCTCTGCGAGTGTCCTTAACGGTAAAGTCGAATATCAAGCACCAGATGATGAAGTCGCGAACGTTCAGTTGGAATACACTGTTTCTGATGGCATGGGTGGTACTACCAAAGGATCCATCAATGTTTCCGTCGTGGCTTCAGTTAAGAGTGTCGATTTCAAAAAATCTGACAGTGGCGGTAGTGTCTCTTATTGGGCATTAATGCTACTGGCGCTACTTGGTCGACGTCGCCGTACTTAATTGATGTTTCAAAGCCACTCTTTTGAGTGGCTTTTTTCTGTTCATTCTTATTCCAACAATGTACTCATCGATCTTTTTACTATGAGATGAGTTTCACCTTTATTTTTGTACGCCTTCTATTCTTGAGGCGTAATCTATGGCTAGGTATTTATAAAAGTAAGGATATTTTTATGTCTGATAATCGGTTTTCTGTTGCGGCTATTTGCCAAGAAGCAGTAGTAATGGTCAGAGCAAATCTGCTCGCGATAGTTGTCGCTTGTATTCCTTTGATCGTGGTTCACACGATCTTTATTACCCAATACCAAGAAGCCCTAGTTCAAGGATCGCAAGAGCCTGACTTTTCTAACTTTGGTGCTGGTTTCTTTATTACGACTTTCCTTTTGTACCCGCTGGTTGCGGCAATGGCGGCGGTTCGCATCCACCGTATTTATCTTGCTCATGAATACATGCGTTCTGTTCTCGATGTGATGCGCTTATCCATGCGAGAGTTACGGTTTATTGGCTGGTGGATTTTGTTCGGTTTATCAATGGGCTTGATCATCGCGTTACCAATATTTCTCGTGACGTTTTTTATCGTCTTTGAAGGCGGAGAGATCAGTGAGTTCACAATGAACCTTGTTACCTTGCTGCTGAGTGTTCCGGGATACTGGGTTCTTTCCCGTTGGTCCTTAGTGTTACCTGCAACGGCGTTAGATCGTGAACCGAGAAGCCTTGGTAATGCATGGCGACAAAGTCGTCCTTTCAACAAGCAGATTTTTATTTTGATGGGGCTAATTCCTTTGGTTGTGGGATCGGTTAGTCAATTTGTGTTCGCTGAGTTCACCCATCTTTTCGCATTGGTCGTATCTGGCGTTATTTTCGGTATTTTTGGAGCCTTCCAAATCGCACTTCTATCTTTGAGTTATCGAACGATTCTGGATATCGAACGCGCTCAGTTTAAGGGTGTTCCAGACTCTCAGAGCGATGCTTACGAGTTTCGAGGGTAAGTCATCATGGCAGCCCCGTTAACGATGCTGTAAAGCGGGGCCGCTTCTTTTTACTCCTTTCGCTAAAGTGGTTTCTTTGATCTGCTCTTTCTGAAATACCCATGAATAATTCGTGGCTGAAAGCTATGGCATACAGGGCGTATACTTTCTAACAGGAAGCCGTATTTGAGGAACCATCATGCCTATCTTAGAAGGTGTCAATTTCACCCATCGATTTAGTGAACTACCATCTGCGTTTTTCACCTATGTTACTCCGCAGCTCTTAGACAATACGCGTTGGGTAGTGTGGAATGGCGAGTTTGCTCAACAGTTTGGTTTACCAGTGAAAGAGAGTGACGAGCTTTTGAAGGTATTTTCTGGGCAAACGGATTTTGTGCCTTTCGCGCCTTTAGCAATGAAGTACGCAGGTCATCAGTTTGGGGTTTATAACCCAGACTTGGGGGACGGTCGCGGCTTGTTGTTCGCTGAAATGCAGCACAATGATGGCACTTGGTTTGATATTCACCTCAAAGGAGCAGGGCTTACCCCGTACTCGCGAATGGGGGATGGCCGAGCGGTACTACGTTCTACTATTCGTGAATATCTGTGCAGTGAGGCGATGGCTGGGTTAGGCATTCCGACCACCAGAGCACTGGGTATGATGGACAGCGATACCCCCGTTTATCGCGAGAAGATGGAATATGGTGCGTTGTTGATTCGCGTAGCAGAAACGCACATCCGTTTTGGTCACTTCGAGCACTTCTTTTATACCAATCAACTTGCTGAGCAAAAGCTGCTCGCTGACAAAGTGATTGAATGGCACTTCCCTGCGTGCTCCCAAACGGAGAAGCCATACGCAGCTATGTTCGAGTCTATTGTGGAGAAAACCGCAGAGATGATTGCCTACTGGCAAGCTTACGGTTTTGCGCATGGCGTGATGAACACCGATAACATGTCGATACTCGGACAAACTTTCGACTATGGCCCGTTTGGCTTCCTCGACGATTATGATCCAAATTACATTTGTAACCATTCAGACTACCAAGGTCGTTATGCGTTTGAGCAGCAGCCACGCATCGCGCTGTGGAACTTATCTGCCTTAGCGCATGCATTATCGCCGTTGGTGGTGCGAGAAGATCTTGAAGCGGCGCTTGGTAAATTTGAAGTTCGCCTGAGCCAGAAATTCAGTGCACTGATGCGAGCCAAACTCGGTCTCCATACTAAGGTGGACGAAGATGGACGTTTGTTCGAAGCTATGTTTGAGCTGTTGAACCAAAACAAAGCTGACTACACTCGCTTCTTCCGTGAGTTGTCTAATCTCGATGTTAAGTCGCCTCAAGCTGTGATCGATTTGTTCCTTGATCGCGAAGCCGCTAATGCATGGGTGGATTTGTATCTTGCTCGCTGCGAATTAGAGGTTGATGAACGAGGTGAGTGTGTTAACGCAGCCACACGATGTGGACGCATGCGTCAAGTGAATCCGAAATACATCTTACGTAACTACCTTGCGCAGCTTGCCATTGATAAGGCAGAGGAGGGAGATTTCAGTGAAGTAAATCGTCTCGCTGAGTTGCTAAAGCACCCATTTGATGAACTGCCAGAGTTTGATGATTATGCCAAGTTACCTCCTGAGTGGGGTAAGACGATGGAAATCAGCTGCTCTTCCTAAAATGTGTCATTTCCCACCCATATAGCCTGTTCTCGTGGGTGGATTTAACCCCTTATCTTCACCATTGATTATTCTTTATTATTTAAGTTGCTGAATAATAGGGATTAATTAACTTGGCCTGCAACTTGCCCCTTGTTGAACATCCGTACCCATTACCCTCTACCCATTTAGGTACTCATGGAAAGGATGGGATGTGATTCAACAAGGAGAATAATAATGTTTAAACCTCTAACCCTTCTGTCTGTCTCTGCTCTTGCTGTCACTAGTTTTAACGCTGCCGCAAATTGTGACCCTGGTGAAACCGTCATCAAGTTCAGCCACGTAACTAACACTGATAAACACCCGAAAGGCATTGCAGCTTCGCTGCTAGAAAAGCGCGTGAACGAAGAGATGAACGGCAAAGTCTGTATGCAGGTTTTCCCTAACTCGACACTGTACGATGATAACAAGGTGCTTGAAGCGCTCCTTAATGGTGATGTTCAACTCGCTGCCCCTTCTCTTTCAAAGTTTGAGAAATTCACCAAAAAGTACCGCATCTTTGACCTTCCTTTTCTATTCGAAGACGTGGCGGCTGTTGACCGTTTCCAAAACTCAGAATCTGGCGAGAAGCTAAAGAACGCAATGAAGCGTCGTGGCTTACAAGGTCTCGCTTTCTGGCACAACGGTATGAAGCAGATGTCTGCCAACAAGCCATTAATGCTGCCAAGCGATGCCGAGGGGCTGAAGTTCCGCGTGCAAGCATCAGACGTTTTGGTCGCTCAGTTCGAGCAACTTGGTGCGAACCCGCAAAAAATGTCATTTAAAGAAGTGTACGGCGGTCTTCAAACCAAAGTTATAGATGGTCAAGAAAATACGTGGTCGAACATTTACGGTAAGAAGTTCTTCGAAGTACAAGATGGCATCACTGAAACCAACCACGGCATTCTGGATTACCTTGTTGTAACGTCAAACGACTTCTGGAAAAAACTCCCAGATGATCAACGCGAGCAGCTCAATACCATCATTCAAGAGGTAACAACTCAGCGCAATGCAGAATCGACACAAGTTAACCTTGCGAATAAGAACAACATCATTGAAGCGGGTGGGGTAGTTCGAACTCTAACGCCTGAGCAACGCCAAGAATGGGTGACTGCACTTCAACCTGTGTGGAAAAAGTTTGAGAAAGACATCGGTACCGATCTCATTGATGCCGCAATAGCGTCTAACCAACAATAAATATTACACGAGCACTACGATTGGCCCTCATGTACTCAGCGTTTTGAGGAAGAGGGCCCTTTTCTCCCAATAATGATGTGATGTAATTATGGAACAGACTTTTTTTGCCAAGGCAGGGCGAATCACTGACGCCTTAGAAGAAACGCTGATTGCATTTTTTCTCGGTGCAATGACATTGCTGACGTTTGCCAATGTGATTTTTCGCTATGTCTTTAACGACAATATACTTTGGGCGCTGGAGCTGACCGTATTCATGTTCGCATGGATGGTGTTGGTTGGTGCGTCTTATGGCGTAAAGAAACATTTTCACATTGGTGTCGATGTCATCATCAATATGGTTTCTGAGCCTAAACGTAAAATACTCGCGTTGCTTGCCGCTGTTTGCTGCCTAGCGTTTTCGGTTCTACTACTGATTGGTTCTTGGAATTACTGGTACCCATTTGCGACGGAGCGTGCATGGTATGAGACGGATGACATTCCAATGCCAGAGATGTTTCAATTCTTGGCCGATTGGCTTAATGAAGGTGAACGCTACGAAAAGCTACCAAGATTTATTCCTTACTTTGCGCTGCCACTTGGTATGGCGCTGCTGACGTTCCGTTTTGTACAAATTACATGGCAAATTGCGACAGGTAAACTCGACCGTCTAATTGCAGGTCATGAAGCGGAAGAAGAGTTAGAAGCGTTAAAGGAAGAGCTGAGTGAAGCGGCGGATGCCATTCCAAATAGTTCTTCTTCATCAGATCGCAAGGAGCAATAAACCATGGATATTCTGTTTTTATTCTTGATGGTGATTGGCTTCATGCTGATTGGTGTGCCAATTGCTGTCTCGCTGGGCCTTTCTAGTATTCTGTTCTTATTGATGCACTCGGATGCGTCTTTGGCCTCTGTTGCTCAAACTCTGTTTAATGCGTTTGCTGGTCACTACACCCTTTTAGCGATTCCCTTCTTTATTTTAGCCTCAAGCTTTATGTCTACCGGTGGTGTAGCCAAACGTATTATCCGCTTCGCGATCGCCATTGTCGGCTGGTTCCGTGGTGGCTTAGCGATGGCGTCGGTTGTGGCGTGTATGATGTTTGCCGCGCTTTCGGGGTCATCTCCAGCAACGGTAGTCGCGATTGGTAGCATCGTTATCGCCGGTATGATCAAAAACGGCTACTCGAAGGAGTTTGCGGCGGGTGTTATCTGTAATGCGGGGACATTGGGCATTTTGATTCCACCTTCAATTGTGATGGTTGTGTATGCCGCTGCGACGGATGTATCGGTGGGGCGTATGTTTCTTGGCGGTGTGATACCGGGCTTGCTTGCGGGTGTGATGTTGATGATTGCTATCTACATCGCCGCGAGGATTAAGAACTTACCCAAACAACCTTTTGTTGGCTGGAAAGAAACCTTCGATGCCGCTAAAGACGCCAGTTGGGGATTGTTGTTGGTGGTGATCATTCTTGGTGGTATTTACGGTGGTATCTTCACGCCAACAGAAGCCGCGGCGGTGGCAGCAGTTTATTCGTTTTTGATTGCCAACTTTATCTATAAAGATATGGGACCATTTGCGGATAAACATAATACCAAACCAGCGTTGGTGAAGATCTTCCAAACGTTTGTCCATAAAGACACCAAGCACACGCTCTATGAAGCCGGCAAACTGACCATCATGCTGTTGTTCATCATTGCCAATGCTTTGATTCTTAAACATGTACTGACGGAAGAACGCATCCCGCAAATGATCACTGAATCTATGCTGTCTGCGGGGCTCGGCCCGATCACCTTCTTAATTGTGGTCAACGTGTTGCTGCTGATTGGCGGTCAGTTTATGGAGCCTTCAGGGTTGTTGATTATCGTCGCACCTTTGGTTTTTCCAATTGCAATCGCACTAGGTATCGACCCTATTCACCTTGGTATTATGATGGTGGTGAATATGGAGATAGGCATGATAACGCCACCTGTGGGGCTTAATTTGTTTGTAACCGCCGGGGTGGCGAAAATGTCGATGATGAACGTGGTGAAAGCGGCTTTGCCTTGGGTGGCGGTGATGTTCTTATTCCTCATTATCGTAACGTATGTACCTTGGGTTTCGACTTGGCTACCAACCACGCTGATGGGACCAGAAATCATCACTAAGTAATGGTTTTTAGCCACAAAAGCAAAAGAGGTGTGACTGTTCACACCTCTTCGTTTATGGATTTATAGGTTGGCCTTCTCGGATCGGGTTTGATCCTCCGCTCGTAGCCAAGCCACTTCTTTTTGTTTTTGCGCCTATCTTCGCCAGAACGCCTTTCTTCTTGATAATGCCCGTCGACCATTACTGTATCAGTGATCACCGGTATTTTAATTTTTTCTGTCATATCCGTATGAGCCATCTTTTCGTTGTTATAAAAAGTATGATTCAAGTTGGATATAACAACAAACCGCAAACTGCGTTTTATTTATATAGATCTTTATCTATCTGATAGCGTTGCATTTTGTCATACAGGGTTTTTCGAGGCACATTCAATTGTTCCATGGTTTGCTTAATACTGCCGCGGCTTTCTAGTAAAACACTCTCTATTGCCGCTTTCTCAAATTCTGCCACTTGTTCTGCAAGGCTTGATGCCGTTGTTGGGTGAGAGGGTGTCTCTCCGAGTTGTATCAGCTTACCCAGTAAGACAAAGCGTTCGGCTGCGTTGCGCAGTTCACGAACATTACCGGGCCAATCATGGGCCATTAATTGAGCGAGATCTTGCGACGAAAGGCTAGGTGAGGTTTTACCATAACGTGATGCAGCGACTAACAGAAAGTGGTGGAACAGCGCAGGAATGTCCTCTTTTCGTTCGCGCATGGGTGGTAAGTCGAGCGTGACTACATTGAGACGATAATACAGGTCTTGTCTAAAGTAGCCTTCTTCAGCGGCTTGCTTTAAGTCGACCTTAGTTGCGGCAATGACTCTGATGTCCAATGGCAGTAATTCATTTGATCCTACTCGTTCAATCACTCTTTCTTGAAGAACACGTAGTAATCGAATTTGTGCCTGAATCGGCATAGATTCGATTTCATCTAAAAACAGAGTGCCGCCCTGAGCGAATTCAAATTTGCCGATACGACGGGTTTCTGCGCCGGTAAATGCGCCTTTTTCGTGACCGTACAACTCGCTCTCAATTAGGTTTTCCGGTACTGCGCCGCAATTTACTGCGACAAAGTTTTGATTGCGGCGAGCACTTTGCTCATGCAGCGAACGAGCAATCAGTTCTTTGCCTGTTCCTGTTTCGCCAAATAGTAAAATATCGGCGTTCGTATCCGCGATGTGACTGATGGTTTCGCGCAGCATTTGGATGCTAGGAGTTTCGCCGATAATTCTTGGCCCAAGGGTTTTGCTGGCTTTGAGTGACTGTCGCAGTTTTTCATTTTCGTCGGTGAGCTTTCGCTTCTCAATAGCCCGCTTAACGGTTTCTACTAGATGCTCTGGCGCAAAAGGTTTCTCGATAAAATCGTAAGCGCCCTGATGGAGAGCTTGTACAGCCATGGATATATCGCCATGTCCGGTGATCATGATGACGGGGAGGTTTGCATCGCGCTGAGTGAGTGTGGTCAGCAAATCCATTCCGGAAATGCCCGGCAAACAGATATCAGTGACAACGACGCCAGCCTCTTCGCCTTGCTGCATCGCAATTAAAGCCGATTCTGCATCGGAGAAAAACTTGGCGTCAATATCGGCAAGTTCGAAGGTTTGTTCTATCGCTAGTCTGAGATCGGCTTCGTCATCAATAAAAAATACCTGACACATGGTCTCATCCTTCTATGGTTTGGCGTGTGGTGAAACAATAGGTAAACAGAGTGAGAATCGAGCCCCACCTTGTTCTCTATTCTGAGCACTCAATTTACCGTTCATCCCGGCTAAGATTTGTTGGGAGATTGAAAGCCCTAACCCCAAACCGTTTTGTTTGGTGGTCAAAAACGGTTCGCACAATTCTGAGAGTGTGAATGCACCCAAACCTGAGCCGTTGTCATCGACATGAATCCAGACAGTTTTCGTTGTCTCATCACGTTCCACAGACAACGCCACTCGTTTCTGTTCTTGGACTTTCATTGCTTCAATCGCGTTGGTTAGCAGATTTACTAATACTTGCTCAAGCTGGATAGTATTGATGTACACATCGATATCATGCTCTGGAACATTCGTTTCTAATGTCACTCGCGCCGATTTGAACGCGGGCTTCATCAACTCTTGTGCCGACGCAACGACGGGTAATAGGCGGGTTTGAAGTAGTTCACTCCCACTGGTTTTCTTGGCAAAAGAACGCAATTGTTGGCTGATGTTTGCCATTCGATCGGTGAGTGCGGAAATGCGGGTGAGGTTATCTTCAACTCGTTCCCATTTTTCTTTTTGAAGAAATAGCTTCCCGTTCTCAGCAAAACTGCGAATGGCGGCGAGCGGGTTATTAAGCTCATGACTGATGCTTGCTGACATTTGCCCAAGTACCGCCAGTTTTGCGGCTTGTATCAACTCATCTTGCGTCAAGCGTAAGGTCTGTTCGGTTTCGGTACGCTGGGCAACTTCGGCTTGCAGCTCAGCGGTACGCGCCATGACTTGATATTCAAGTTTCTGATTGGCTTCTTGTTGAATTCGATCAAGTTGACGATGACGCTGCTGGCGGTGATAAACCAGTTGGCCTAGAAGGAATAAAACGGTAAAAGCTAGAGTCAAAACGAGCAAATAGCCCATGGTGAACCAAACCACCGTTTGCTTAGGCGAGAGTACCCGGATCGTCAGTTTGAGATCGTCAAGGGGCAGGGAAGAGATCACCAAGGTTCCTTTATTGTAAGGGTAGCCCTGCTTTACCTCAGAATGTGTCGGTAGCATGTCACCGACAAAACCAAGTGACTCAATATGAGTGTCTAAATACTGTCGGCTTGCCTGAACTTCGGCTTCTTTTATTTCATCAAGTGATTGTAGGCTTTTGAACAACCAGTTGTTACGGCTGCTCATAAACACTATGCCATTTGGGTCACTGGCGACGAAAACACTTTTAGGCTGCTGCCAATTGTCTTCTATCTTGTTCAAATCCATTTTGACCACCACGACACCAATTACGCCACCGGCATAGACGATGGGGTAGGAATAGTAATAGCCGCGTTTACCCGAAGTGGAGCCGAGGGCGTAATATTCACTTTTCTCACCGACAATGGCTTGCTTGAAATAAGGGCGAAAAGCGAAGTTGCGCCCCACAAATGAACGCTCTTTGCGCCAATTACTGGCGGCGATCGTCGTCCCCCATTTGTCGATCAAATAGGTGTCTGCCGCTTCAATCACGTGATTCACCGATTCTAGATAGCGATTGGTGATTTCGAGCTGCGCACTGTTATTCGGGGTTAGTAGTGCTTGTACCAAAGGTTCATCTTTGGATAGTAAATGGGGAATGTGCGCGTATTTGTCTAATTTGTTTTGGATATGACTGGAAAAACGTTCCAGCTGAGACTGGTGTTTTTCGAGCAAAGATTGGTAGCTGTGACTCCAAACCCAATGCCCTCCGATGAAAGCGCAAAGTAAATAGAAGGCAAAAAAAATCAGTAGAATACGGTTTTTCTGCGACATCATTACGCTCCTTGCCCCTTCCTTTGGTGACGTAAGAAAATGTTAATAGTTTGTAGTGATGAATAGGGATTTAGTTTTCAACTCTGTGGAGTAAAACAAGAGCAAGATCTCTTTTTAGGCTTTTCAATAAAAAAAGCAGTCGATTCTCTTGAAAAAGTCGCTATTGTCCCCATTCTAGATATGCTGGCTAAGGCGAAGCGATGCTAAAAGGGCATTTTTCGCAAAAATTGAGCCCGTATTCGAGAATTTAGCGCAGACAATGTCCACATAGTGGCTATTGGCTCGACAGGATTGCGACAGATCGCTAGAATGTCGCGTCTAAAAATTCTGTCCTGAGGCTAATAGGAGATACCTTTTGCGTTTGCGGAGGATATCACTGATTAGTCTGGTGTTGGTTTCCAGCATCGATACTCGGTTTTAACTTAGGTGTTCGGACAGAACACTACACAAGGATGAAGCGTGAACTCACAGAGTCTCGCTCATAAGCTCGGGAAGACCGAGCCACTTTAGAGGTTTATATATAATGCAAGTTACTGTTGAAACGCTAGAGGGCCTAGAGCGCCGTCTAAACATTACTGTTCCAGCTGCAAACATCGAAGACGCTGTAACAGCTGAACTACGCAACATCGCTAAAAACCGTCGTTTCGATGGTTTCCGTAAAGGTAAAGTGCCTCTAAAAATGGTTGCTAAGATGTACGGCAAAGCAGTACGTCAAGACGTTCTTGGTGAAGTTATGCAACGCCACTTCATCGAAGCGATCGTAAAAGAGAAAATCAACCCAGCAGGCGCTCCAACTTTCGCACCAGTTGAAAACAACGAAGGCGCTGACCTAGTTTTCGCTGCAACTTTCGAAGTTTACCCAGAAGTTGAGCTAAAAGGCCTAGACAGCATCACAGTTGAAAAACCAACAACTGAAGTTAACGATGCAGACGTAGAAGAGATGATCGAAACTCTACGTAAGCAACAAGCTACTTGGGCTGAAGTAGAAGAAGCTGCTGAAGCTGGTAAGCGTGTAAGCATCGACTTCGTTGGTTCTATCGATGGTGAAGAGTTCGAAGGCGGTAAAGCTGAGAACTTCCCACTAGAGATGGGCGCAGGTCGCATGATCCCAGGTTTCGAAGACGGTATCGAAGGTAAAACTAAAGGTATGGAATTCGAGATCGACGTAAACTTCCCAGAAGATTACCACGCTGAAAACCTAAAAGGTAAAGCTGCTAAGTTCGCAATCAAAGTGAACAAAGTTGAAGCTCGCGAACTACCAGAACTAAACGATGAATTCGTTTCTAAGTTCGGTGTTGCTGAAGGTGGCGTTGACGCACTTAAAGCTGAAGTTCGTAAGAACATGGAGCGCGAACTTAAGCAAGCTATTAAGAACCGCATCAAAGAGCAAGCTATCGACGGCCTAGTTGAGCAAAACGAAATCGACGTACCAGCTGCACTTATCGACCAAGAAATCCAAGTTCTACGTCAACAAGCTGCACAACGCTTCGGTGGTAACCCAGAAGCAGCTGCACAGCTTCCACGTGAACTATTCGAAGAGCAAGCTAAGCGTCGCGTAGTTGTTGGTCTTCTACTAGGTGAAGTAATTAAGTCTGAAGAGCTAAAAGCTGACGACGAGAAAGTGAAGTCTCTTATCGAAGAGATGGCAACAGCTTACGAAGATCCAACAGAAGTTATTGCTTACTACGAGCAAAACGAGCAAATGATGAACAACATGCGTAACGTTGCTCTAGAAGAGCAAGCAATCGACGCGATCATCGCTAAAGCACAGGTTACTGAGAAAGAAGTAAGCTTCAACGAGCTACTTAACCAACAACAACCTGCTGCTTAATAAGCAATATCTTGCGTAGAAGGTTGACTTAACGTCGACTATTCTGCTAACAATGGTCCGTATGATAGTCATCATCCGGGCCATTTATTTTAGGGACATAAGAATATGAGCTACCAAGAAAAAAATGCAATGTCGCCAATTATTGACGCGCTAGTGCCAATGGTGGTTGAACAAACTTCCCGCGGCGAACGCTCTTACGACATTTACTCACGTTTGCTTAAAGAGCGCGTGATCTTTTTAACCGGTCAAGTGGAAGACCACATGGCAAACCTTGTCGTGGCTCAGCTACTTTTCCTAGAATCTGAAAATCCAGATAAAGATATTTTCCTATACATCAACTCTCCAGGCGGCAGCGTGACTGCGGGTATGTCTATTTACGACACTATGCAGTTCATCAAGCCAAATGTGAGTACAGTATGTATGGGTCAAGCTTGCTCAATGGGTGCGTTCCTGCTTGCAGGTGGTGCGCCAGGTAAGCGTTACGTTCTGCCTAATTCACGTGTGATGATCCACCAACCACTTGGTGGTTTCCAAGGTCAAGCTTCTGATATCCAAATCCATGCTCAGGAAATCCTGACTATCAAGCAGAAGCTAAATAACCTATTGGCAGAGCATACTGGTCAGCCTCTTGAAGTGATTGAACGTGATACTGATCGTGATAACTTCATGTCGGCAGATCAGGCAGTAGAATACGGTATTGTGGATGCAGTGTTGAGCCATCGCGGCGAGTAATTTAGCCAGCGCATTTTGGCTAAATTTGATATACACTCAATTCATAAAGAGTAAAGGCTAAGAGGTTAGCGAATGACAGATAAAAGCAAAGAAAGTGGCAGCGGCAAATTGCTGTACTGCTCTTTCTGTGGCAAAAGTCAGCACGAAGTTCGCAAGCTAATCGCAGGTCCGTCAGTTTACATTTGCGACGAGTGTGTCGACTTATGTAACGATATCATTCGCGAAGAAATCAAGGATGTTCTCCCTAAGAAAGAATCTGAGGCGTTACCAACGCCAAAACAGATCCGTGAACACCTTGATGACTATGTGATCGGACAAGATTACGCGAAAAAAGTGCTCGCAGTTGCGGTATATAACCACTACAAGCGTTTACGCAATGGTGATACAACGAGCGAAGGTGTGGAGCTTGGTAAGAGTAACATCCTTCTAATTGGTCCAACGGGTAGTGGTAAAACACTGCTTGCTGAGACGCTAGCTCGATTCTTGGATGTGCCATTTACAATGGCTGACGCTACCACACTAACCGAAGCTGGTTACGTAGGTGAAGACGTTGAAAACATCATCCAGAAGCTTCTGCAAAAATGTGATTACGATGTAGCTAAGGCTGAACGCGGCATTGTATACATTGACGAAATTGACAAGATTTCTCGTAAAGCTGAAAACCCATCAATTACGCGTGACGTATCTGGTGAAGGTGTTCAGCAGGCGCTACTAAAACTTATTGAAGGTACGGTTGCATCGGTTCCACCACAAGGTGGTCGTAAGCATCCACAGCAAGAATTCCTACAAGTGGACACGTCTAAGATCCTGTTCATCTGTGGCGGTGCATTTGCTGGCCTAGATAAAGTGATTGAGCAACGTGTAGCAACAGGTACTGGTATCGGCTTTGGCGCAGAAGTGCGCTCTAAGAACGAAACCAAAACCGTCGGTGAACTATTTACTCAGGTAGAGCCTGAAGATCTAGTGAAATACGGTTTGATTCCTGAGTTTATTGGTCGTCTACCAGTAACGACAACGTTAACTGAGTTAGATGAAGAAGCGTTAATTCAGATCCTATGTGAGCCGAAGAACGCACTAACCAAGCAATACGCAGCATTGTTCGAGCTAGAAGACGCTGAGCTTGAGTTCCGTGAAGACGCACTACGTGCTATCGCTAAGAAAGCAATGGAGCGTAAGACAGGTGCTCGTGGTCTACGTTCAATTCTAGAAAGCGTTCTGCTGGAAACCATGTATGAACTGCCATCAGCGACGGACGTAAGTAAAGTCGTGATTGATGAATCAGTCATTAATGGTGAATCAGAACCACTGCTTATTTACAGCAACGCCGACAGCCAGGCAGCTGGAGCAGAATAAATTCAGCCATGAATAAAAAGGAGGTAAGTAATTACCTCCTTTTTTTATTTCTCTTATTGAATCCAAATAATTAGACCCCATATACTTCGTTAAGTAATACGTTAAACGTGAAAGCGGAAGAGAGAATTATATGAACTTGGAACGTTCCGAGCGTATCGAGATCCCGGTATTACCTCTACGTGACGTAGTGGTCTACCCACACATGGTTATTCCATTGTTTGTTGGTCGTGAGAAATCGATTAGTTGTCTAGAAACGGCAATGGAAACAAACAAACAAGTTCTGCTTGTGGCACAAAAGCAAGCTGATACTGACGAGCCGACGGTTGATGACCTATTTGAAGTAGGTACGGTTGCAACCATTCTCCAGCTTCTTAAGCTACCTGACGGCACAGTTAAAGTGTTGGTTGAAGGTCAACAGCGCGCGAAAATTAACCACTTTAAAGAAAGCGAGTTCTTCCTAGCAGAGGCAGAGTTTGTGGTTACGCCTGAGCTTGAAGAGCGTGAGCAAGAAGTGATTGTTCGCAGTGCGATCAACCAATTCGAAGGCTTTATTAAGCTAAACAAAAAGATCCCACCAGAGGTGCTTACCTCACTAAATGGTATTGATGAAGCAGCTCGTCTTGCAGACACCATTGCTGCGCACATGCCTCTAAAGCTGGTGGACAAACAGCAAGTACTTGAAATCGTTGATGTGACTGAGCGTCTTGAATTCCTTATGGGTCAGATGGAATCAGAAATTGATCTTCTTCAAGTCGAAAAACGCATCCGTGGTCGCGTTAAAAAGCAGATGGAAAAATCTCAGCGTGAGTACTACCTGAATGAGCAAATGAAAGCGATTCAGAAAGAACTTGGCGAGATGGAAGATGCTCCTGACGAGTTCGAGACCCTGAAGCAAAAGATCGATGAATCGAAAATGCCTCAGGAAGCGCGTGAAAAGACAGAACAAGAGCTACAAAAGCTTAAGATGATGTCTCCAATGTCAGCAGAAGCGACAGTGGTGCGTAGCTACATCGATTGGATGGTGAGTGTGCCATGGGCGAAGCGTTCAAAAGTTAAGAAGAACCTTGCGAAAGCAGAGGAGGTTCTAAACGAAGACCATTACGGTCTAGAGCGTGTTAAAGAGCGTATTCTTGAATACTTGGCGGTACAAAACCGTATCAACAAACTGAAAGGCCCTATCCTTTGTCTTGTTGGTCCTCCTGGTGTTGGTAAAACATCCCTAGGTCGCTCTATCGCTGCTGCAACGGGCCGTAAATACACGCGTATGGCTCTAGGTGGTGTACGTGATGAAGCGGAAATTCGCGGTCACCGTCGTACGTACATTGGTTCATTACCGGGTAAGCTCATTCAGAAAATGTCGAAAGTTGGGGTGAAAAACCCACTATTCCTTCTGGATGAGATCGACAAAATGTCTTCAGACATGCGTGGCGATCCGTCTTCAGCACTGCTTGAAGTACTAGACCCAGAGCAAAATAACGCGTTTAACGATCACTACCTAGAAGTCGATTACGACTTATCAGATGTGATGTTCGTTGCAACGTCGAACTCGATGGATATTCCTGGTCCTTTGTTAGACCGTATGGAAGTGATTCGTCTGTCTGGCTACACAGAAGACGAAAAGCTGAACATCGCGAAACGTCACCTTGTTGATAAGCAAGTTCAACGTAATGGCTTGAAACCAAGCGAAATTGTTATCGAAGATTCAGCGATCATTGGCATCATTCGTTACTACACGCGTGAAGCGGGTGTGCGTAGCCTAGAGCGTGAGATTTCTAAGATCTGTCGTAAAGCAGTGAAGAACATCCTGCTTGATAGCAGCTTGAAATCAGTTACCGTGACAATGGAAAACCTAAAAGAGTACCTAGGTGTTCAGCGTCATGACTTCGGTAAAGCGGACGATAGCAACCGTATCGGTCAAGTAACGGGTCTAGCTTGGACACAAGTTGGCGGCGACCTACTGACCATCGAAACTGAATCAATGCCGGGTAAAGGTAAGCTGACGCAAACGGGTTCACTTGGCGACGTAATGAAAGAGTCGATCCAAGCTGCGATGACCGTTGTGCGTTCACGTGCCGAGAAACTGGGTATTAACTCTGACTTCTACGAAAAACGTGATATCCACGTTCACGTACCTGAAGGTGCAACACCAAAAGATGGCCCAAGTGCTGGTATCGCAATGTGTACTGCACTTGTTTCTAGCTTGACGGGTAATCCTGTAAAAGCAGAAGTGGGTATGACGGGTGAAATTACGCTTCGCGGTGAAGTTTTACCTATCGGTGGCCTAAAAGAGAAGTTACTTGCGGCACACCGCGGTGGCATCAAAACGGTACTGATTCCGAAGGACAATGAGCGTGATTTGGAAGAGATTCCAGAAAATGTTATCGCTGATCTGAAGGTTATCCCTGTACAGTGGATCGACGAAGTTCTTAAAGTTGCACTAGAGCAAGACCCGACAGGCGTTGAGTTTCCGTCTCAAAAATAGTGATGTGCAGCAAAAATAAGTAAAACTTTACGCTGATAGGCTCAAAAAGGCTTGTCAGCGTTTTTTTTGGAAGCTAAGTTAAGTTCGATAGCTTCCAGCCCTTGAAGGATAAGGGGTGGGGCATATTTTTTAATTATGGAACGAAACGTCATCACAAAAATAATCACAGATGACACAAAGGGGAAATCACAGTGAATAAAACTCAACTAGTAGAACAAATCGCAGAAAACGCAGACATCTCTAAAGCATCAGCTGGTCGCGCTCTAGATGCATTCATCGAAGCAGTAAGTGGTACGCTTCAGTCTGGTGACCAAGTTGCGCTTGTTGGCTTCGGTACTTTCAGTGTTCGCACTCGTGCAGCACGCACAGGCCGTAACCCAAAAACTGGTGAAGAAATCCAAATCGCAGAAGCTAAAGTACCTTCTTTCAAAGCTGGTAAAGCTCTAAAAGACGCTTGTAACTAATTCTTTGCGTCGATGACGCAGAGCTGGTTCAGCTAACGGCCATTGCATAGTTTTTGTTCAAACAGTCAGATTTGTACAAAAATTTACAAACTAAGAGCCGAACTTTCTTAAATTATGCGCATCCTACTGATGCGCATTTCTTTTTCTGATATTATCGCGACATTACATTTTCTATTAGAAGCAGTCGGCTTCAATTGTGGAGAGCAGTTAAATTATGATGGATCGACTACGCGAAGGCGTGAATAGCATCGCGGTCAAAATTATCCTTGGACTTATCATTCTATCTTTCGTATTTGCAGGTGTAGGTAGCTACATTGTTGGTGGTAACAACAACTCTGCGGCGAAAGTAGGTAATACCGAGATCGCTCGTGGTGAGTTTGAAATGGCTTACCAAAATGAGCGTAACCGCATGCAAGCTCAATTGGGTGACAACTTCTCTCAGTTGCTAGCAGACCCTGCATACGTTGAATCTTTCCGCAAATCAGTTCTAGATCGTATGATCAACGATGTGTTGCTTGATCAACAAGCTGAAGCACTAGGTCTACGCATTAGCGATGCTCAAGTACGTAGCATGATTCTAGACATGCCTCAGTTCCAGTCTAACGGCCAATTTGACCAAGACATCTACCAAGCTTCTTTGCGCCGTGCTGGTTTCTCTCCAGATTCATTTGCAGAGTACATGCGTCGTGAATTGGTTCGTGAGCAACTGCTTAACGCTCTACAAACCAGTGAGTTCACTCTACCAGGTGAAGTTCAGTCAGAAGGTAAGCTGTTCACACAAACTCGTGACGTTCGTACTGTGACTATCGACTTAGCTGAGTTTGCTAAAAAAGTAGATCTTACTGATGAAGAAATTCAAGAGTACTACAAAGCAAATCCAGATATGTTTACTCGCCCAGAGCAAGTAAAAGTCGCTTACATTGAACTATCAGCTGAAGCACTGAAAAAGCAAATCCAAGTTTCTGACGAAGAAGTTAAGAAATACTACGATGATCACCTAGACAAATACTCTTCAGAAGAGCAACGTCGCGTCGCACATATCCTAGTTGAAGGTGATGATGAAGCGAAAGCACAAGCCATTCTTGATGAACTTAACGGTGGTGCAGATTTCGCTAAGCTAGCAGAAGAAAAATCTGACGACTTTGGCAGTGCTGAAAACGGCGGCGACCTAGGTTGGATTGAGCGCGATGTAATGGACCCTGCATTCGAAGAAGCGGCGTTCGCACTTAAGAACCCTGGTGACGTGACTGGTCTAGTGAAGTCTGACTTTGGCTACCACATCATCAAGCTTGAAGAGCTTAAAGACTCTGTTGCTAAGCCTTTCTCTGAAGTCGCAGCTGAAATCAAACAAGAGATGGTTGACCAAAAAGCAGTTGATCAATTCTACGAGCTACAAAACGAGCTAGAGAAAGTGGCGTTTGAATTCCCTGACTCTCTAGACGACGCTTCTAAAGCGGTTGGCCAAGAAGTGAAAACGACAGACTTCATTTCTCAAGTTGACGCGCCTGAAGTGCTTAAGAACCAAGCAGTAATGCAAGCGATTCTAAGCCCAGAAGTGAAAGAAGATGGTCTAAACTCTGAAGCAATCGAAGTCGCACCTGAGCACATCATTGTTGTTCGCGTTGAAGATGCTCGTGACGAGACCGTACTTCCTCTAGACGAAGTGAAAGACCAAGTGGTTGCTGAGCTATCTCGCGTTAAAGGTGAGCAAGGCGCAATCGAACTAGGTACGAAAGTGGTTGCGGCGCTTAAAGAAGGCAACACGGCTATCCTTGCTGAAAACAATCTAACGTTTGGTGAGCAAGAAACCGTAGACCGTCGTTCTCCACTGGCGAGCACAGTATTTGCTATGGCGAAACCAGTTGATGACAAGCCTGTATACGGTCAGTCAAAAGACCTTGCTGGTAACATCGTGGTTATCGAGCTTGATGCTGTGAAAGCTGAACTAGATGCTTCTTTAGAAGAGCAAGTAGCAATGCAGATGCAACGTGCTTCTTCACAACAAGATCTTACTTCTGTTATCGCAGTACTACGCGCAAACACTGACATCGAGTACTTTGTTGTGAGCAACTAAGCACTACGAATGTAATTTGCATGTTAACTAAAACGGGTCGCATTAGCGGCCCGTTTTATTTTTATCTGAAGCCACTTCAATGCCGTGCTCGGTTTATCTAGAGTAGTTAGTACTTTGACAAGATAACTCAGGAGGAGCACTCAATATGAAATGGATGTTAACGCTGTGCTTAATGCTATTGGCACCAGTGGGATGGGCGGCCGGCGGTGAGACAACAAAGTCGAAATCGTCGAAATACGAAGGTATTGAGATTACTGTTAATGTGAATACCGCTTCAGCGGAAGAGATCGCGACATTACTTAATGGTATTGGCGAGAAGAAAGCCGAACAGATAGTAGAGTATCGTGAAGAGCACGGTCCATTCAAAACGGCAGCGGACCTAAGCAAAGTGAAAGGCATTGGGGAAGCAACGGTGAAGAAAAACCAAGAGCGAATTTTGCTGTAAATACATTTTGGCCATTGAAAAGCGAAGTTTCTGTTTCCTATTACTGCTTTCCCGAACCAATCCTCTTTACCGGTTCGGGATTTTTTATTTGGTCAGATTTACATTTGAGGAAGGCCAAAGATCGCTTATCTGGTTTAACCAAAGATCCGGCGATGCATTAACTTTTCCAACCAAGCCATGCCTAAACCACCAATTGCACCAAATAAATGAGCGTCAACCGCAACACGTGCGCCAATCATGGCTGCAGTACTAGTGGAGGGGCCGTAGAATTGCTCCCACGCGACTTTTGCAATTAAGCCACTCACCAAAACCAAACTGCTTCTTCTGCCGTCGAAAACCTCACTGAGCGCCCAGAAACCAAAGAGTCCATGCAATACACCTGACAACCCGACATAAACTGACATATTGGTAAAAAGATTCATCGCACCGACAAATGAACAAAGAATCAAAAATACGATGGTGAAGTTACGTGCTGTCGGTCGAAAGATAAAACCAATAACCCATAATCCAGCGAGATTCATGCCGAGATGAGCAAAGTTGGTATGCGTGAGATTTCCTGTTACGATTCGCCACCATTCGCCATGGCGTATATTGTAAGCATGCCATTCAGTCAGACTTGCCATGGGTTCGAATTGAAGAATTAAACAGATAACGCTGATGATGCTCAGCAATGTATAAAGGTTCACTCTATGTCTCGTTATTGTTCTCAGTGTGGAAAATCGCGCAAAGCCTGTATTTGCCAATGGATTGTACCGCTAGCAAGCGAGGTTGAACTTATCATTCTTCAGCATACGAGTGAAGAACATCGTCCTCTTGGTACGGCACGGATTCTCAATTTGAGCCTAAATCATTGTACTTGCCTGATTGGAGAAGACTTTTCTGACAGTGCGGCCTTGAATGCGTTGCTTGAAGATGAAACCTACCAACATTTCATTCTTTACCCTTCAGAGCAATCGTTGTGCCTTTCAGAATTGGCGACGGTTGCAGAAGTGCCCGATAAGAAAACACGTTTAATCTTACTCGACGGTACTTGGAAGAAAGCCTACAAGATGTGGCAACTGTCGACGAACCTTCATACTATCCAGACGGTTAAACTACCGGAAGACTTACAAGGTCATTATACGATTCGTAAAGCGCCTTCTGATAACAGCTTGTCGACGGTAGAAGCGGGGTTTCATGCGCTCTCGTTACTTCAACCTAGCAAGGATCTTACTCCTTTGTTGATTGCTTTTGAGAAGATGATTGAATTTCAAATCGCCCAGATGCCTCCGGGCGTATTTGAGAAGAACTATCTGAAAGGTGAGTAGCGAATCTATAGAGCATTCTCTATAAGACAATTGAAGAAAACAACTGACGGTGTAGCTTCTGTGCATGGCCGTCGGTCATCGCTGAGATGTAATCTGCAATGACGCGCATTTTTGCACTCTCATCCATTGCTTCTTTCCAACGTTCTTGAGTGTGTTTGGGTAGCAAGCGTTCAGGATCTGCACTGAGCGCTTCAAATAAATCCATGATGATTTGCTGGCCTTTGTATTCAACAATCTGTACTTGATGAATTTGAATCACATATTGGCTCACGAAGTGTTTCAATACTTCTAGTGCTTTTGCCATATGAGGTTCTAAACAGGCGTTCCAAGCCAGTAAGTGGTTATTGAATGGCTCATCAACTACTTTGATTGAGATACTCGTCAATAGGGCGTTAACCATGCCACCAATCGCGTCTTTACGTCGATGATGTTTACCACTAAACAACATTTGACCGATGGAACCGATGTGTTCTTCAAACCAAGGGTCTCCGCAATCTGCAAGCTGGCTTGCTGCCCCTTCTTGCCACTGCTGTCGAGTTACCATACCAAGCACAATGGCATCTTCTAAATCATGTACGCCATAGGCGATGTCGTCCGCTAGCTCCATGATTGAGCAGTCCAAAGACTTAAACCGAGTTTTACAGTGCTCCAAGTCTGATTCAGGGCGGCAACGCATTTGGCTTAATAGTGCTTTGTCGTTTTCGGTCAGTGGCGCAATGACCCAATCGAATAAATCCTTATCGCAATCATAAATGCCTTTGGCAGGGCTCCAATCTTTGGCTTTGAGTTTGCGTTGATGCTCAACCGGGTCCGGTAGGCTTGTGGAGCGTGTTTGACTAAGCAGAGCTGGGTACTTTATTAAACCGAGTAAAGCGCGACGTGATAGGTTCATACCGAAGTGCTCGGTATAAGGTTCAAGCTTGGTGACGATACGGAAGGTTTGAGCATTGCCTTCAAAGCCGCCGTGATCACGCATCATGTAGTTTAAGGCGACTTCACCACCATGCCCATAAGGGGGATGACCAATGTCGTGTGCGAGACACAATGAATCGATCAAGCTGTCAGACGGCAGTAGATCTCGAAATTCAGGTTGCTTCTTTTTTAGTTGGGCAACAATACCTGTTCCAAGCTGCGCTGCTTCGAGAGAGTGGGTGAGTCGAGTTCGGTGAAAATCTTCCAAGCTGTTGCCATGCACTTGGGTCTTCGCTTGTAAGCGTCGAAATGCTGCAGAATGCAGAATGCGTGCACGATCACGTTGATACGGGCTACGATGGTCATCGCGGCGGATTTTATGTTCATCATCATGGCGTTCTTGCCATAAAGCGTTTAATTCAAATGACACATTTCTCTCCATCAACTAGCTAATTTCATCCAGCGATAATTCAAAACTTGGGGCAAAGGTATGAAGAAAGTATTCCATTTCCGGTGTTTTGCGTTCTTGCAATGTGATATCTAAGCGTTTCTTTGCCAAGGCAAATTCGTGGTTACCTGCACTGAGTTCTTCCAAGCATTTAAGGTACGCACAGATAGAATCTGCTTGCTTAACGATTTTCGCGTCTTCTTCATGAGCGGAATGCGAGAGCAAGTAGGGGGCGAAATCATCTTGAAACTCTTCAGGTAACATCGAGAGCAGTTTTTGTTCTGCCGCTGCTTCAATCTTCTTATATTCTTTAGAAATTTCAGGGTTGTAGTACTTAACGGGGGTCGGTAGATCCCCAGTGAGTACTTCACTCGAATCATGGTACATGGCGAGTATAGCGATACGTTCAGGGTTTAGTGTACCGCCGAATTTTTTGTTTTTAATTAATGCTAGGGCATGCGCTACGAAGGCAACTTGTAAGCTGTGTTCAGAGACATTTTCTGGCGAGACTGAGCGCATCAGTGGCCAGCGTTGGATGAGTTTCATTCGGGCCAAGTGGGCGAAAAAATGGCTTTCTTTCATTGCACTCTCCTATGTACCGATCCCACAAACCGTTCGTAAGTGACATTGGTATTTGATACGAAAAAGGAGCTCACTGGGAGCTCCTCTAAGCATATGAGAGATCAGCAGTAATTACTACTGGCTATACGTTGATAGGAAACGCTCAAAGCGGCCAATCGCGGTTTCGAGATCTTCTACGTGCGGCAGTGTAACAATACGGAAGTGATCTGGTTTCGGCCAGTTAAAGCCAGAACCTTGTACCAGAAGTACTTTTTCTTGCTTCAAGAAGTCGAGCACCATTTGTTGGTCATTCTTAATGTTGTACATCTTAGTGTCGATTTTCGGGAACAAATACATCGCACCTTTCGGCTTCACACACGAAACACCAGGGATCTGGTTGATCAGTTCGTAAGCTCGGTTACGTTGCTCAAGCAAACGACCACCCGGCAAGATCAGCTCATTAATACTCTGGTAGCCACCCAATGCGGTTTGAATCGCATGTTGCATTGGTACGTTGGCACATAAACGCATCGAAGAAAGCAGTTCTAAGCCATTGATGTAACCTTGTGCTAGATGTTTAGGACCCGTTAGGAACATCCAACCGCCACGGAAACCACAAACGCGATACGCTTTTGAAAGACCGTTGAACGTCATCACCAGTACATCTTCTGTTAGCGTTGCAACCGAGGTGTGTGTCGCGCCGTCGTAAAGGACTTTGTCGTAGATTTCATCAGCGAAGATGATCAGGTTGTGTTGGCGCGCAATCTCGATAACTTCTAATAGGAAATCACGACTGTATACCGCACCTGTTGGGTTGTTCGGGTTGATAAGAACAATACCACGGGTTTTTGGCGTGATTTTCTTTTTGATGTCTTCAAGATCTGGGTACCAGTCTGCCCCTTCATCACAGATATAATGCACAGGTTTACCGCCAGACAAAGCAACAGATGCCGTCCAAAGCGGGTAGTCTGGCGCAGGGATCAGCATTTCGTCGCCATTGTTCAGTAATGCTTGCATCGCCATCACGATCAGCTCTGATACACCGTTACCAACGTATACATCTTCAACATCTAACGATCGGATGCCTTTGCGCTGATAGTGCTGCACGACAGCTTTACGCGCCGAATAAATGCCTTTGGAATCACAATAGCCTTGAGAAGTTGGCAGATTACGAATGACATCTACTAGAATCTCATCAGGGGCGTCAAAACCAAATGGGGCGGGGTTACCAATGTTTAGCTTTAGGATTTTATGCCCCTCTTCCTCCATGCGTTTAGCATGTTTGAGTACAGGACCCCTAATGTCGTAGCAGACATTGTCGAGTTTTGACGACATCCCGATATTTTGCATTGCTTAATTCCTAAAAAATCGTTAATTTCTTTATTAAAATACAATAATTTGTTTTTTATTAGAATAAAAATCTGTAAATTATCCGTTTGGTGATTAAGTTTTGTTCTGTTGGTATCACAGGAATTTGCAAAAGATCGTATACGACCTTGATTTGCTTTGGGTCTAAACTTAGAGTAGCCGTCAGTTATCCTTTATCCTCACACGTTTCGAGGTTGATTTGTCACAGTTCCATCAAGCCGTAAATAGAATTATCGAGCGAGTTCAGCAAACGGAAGGCAATCAAACACGTTTAATCGAGCCACTCAGCGAGAAACCCAATTTCGCGTTTATAGACTGGCTTGAAGCACAACCACTTTTTCCCAAGTTTTACTGGCAGTCCCGTGATACTCGTGAAGAAGTTGTTGCTCTAGGCCAACTCCACTCCTTTGTCGAGCCTGGACCTGCCTATACGATCCTTGGTGAAGGCCAACGCGTATGGGGCGGTCGTTCATTTGACGGTCAGCACGAGAAAAATCGTCGCTGTATGCCATCCTTCTTTTTTCTTCCGCAAATTGAGTTGATTCGGTTTGACCAGCAATGGTCACTTGCAGTGAATATCGCAGAAGATAAAACTCGTACATTAGCAGGCTTGAAAAAGCTGGTCTCTGATGTGCCTAGCTTAGCGCCAATCTCTTCTCATATCCGTTCGATTGATCACGCTCCGACAGAGCCACAATGGAATGATTTGGTAGAGAAGGTGCTCACTGGTATCGACAATGACGAGTTTAAAAAAGTGGTGTTGGCTCGCAAATCGACTGTTCATTTAGATTCGACACTTTCTGCTGCGCAGCTATTGAAAGCGAGCTACCTCAACAACCATCATAGTTTTCATTTTCTGTTGAGCTTAGACAGTAAACACAGCTTTATGGGATCCACACCAGAGCGTTTGTATTCGCGTATCGGACACGAGCTACATACAGAAGCATTGGCCGGTACGATAGGCCGTGGCGAGAATGCGACTCAAGATATGGAATTGGCGAACTGGCTATCTCAAGATTCTAAGAACCTCAATGAGAACCAGTATGTGGTGGACGACATTATTGAACGTCTTTCACCCCACTCAGAAAGCGTTGAAGTTGAAACTGATCCTTGTTTGGTTCGCCTGAGAAAAGTGCAGCATTTAAAGCGTAATATTCATGCGGATCTTAAAACGGGCATTAATGGTGTTCAGTTACTCTCTGCTTTACAGCCGACAGCCGCTGTTGCTGGGTTGCCCCGTAAAGAGTCGATGCAGTTTATTTTAGATAATGAGCCGTTTGCACGCGGCTGGTATGCAGGCTCCATGGGTTATATCAGCCATGAGCGTGCAGAGTTTTGTGTCGCAATCAGAAGTGCGTTGATCCTTGAAGAACAAGTTCAACTGTTTGCTGGCGCGGGTATTGTTCCAGGTTCCATTGCAGAGCATGAATGGGCCGAGTTAGATAAAAAAATGTCAACGTTACTTTCTCTTATTTCAGACCACCCACCGCTTGGGGTTGCATCATGAATGCTGATCAAGCTGTTTTAAATCGAATTTGGTCTGAAACCATCCTGACAGAATTAAACCGCTTTGGTGTAAATCATATCTGTATTGCACCAGGTTCTCGCTCTACCCCTTTAACGGTGGAGGCGGCGGATAATCCAAATTTTACCATTCACACGCACTTTGATGAGCGTGGTTTGGGCTTTATGGCATTAGGGCTAGCAAAAGCCAGTAGAGAGCCTGTGGCATTGATCGTGACCTCTGGTACTGCCGTCGCCAATCTGTTGCCCGCTATTGCAGAGGCAAAACTCACTGGTGAAAAGCTGGTGGTATTGACTGCCGATAGACCAGTCGAGTTGGTAGGGTGTGGCGCAAATCAAGCCATCAATCAACTTGGTATTTTCTCACAGCATGTTTCTGACAGTCTGAATTTGCCAAGCCCGACATTGTCTACGCCACTCAACTGGCTTTTGACCTCTGTGGATGAAGTGATGTTCACGCAGCGGCTAAAAGGCAGTGCGGTACACATCAACTGTGCCTTCCCTGAGCCGTTATACTCAAACGTAGAAAAAAGTACTCACCAAGATTACCTCGATACGGTTGCTGGTTGGAAAGAAAGTCGCGTGACTTATTGTCAACGATTCAACCCGAAAACGAACAGTGCGATTCCAAGCTGTGGTGACAACAAAGGTATCGTGGTCATTGGGAGTTTGCCTTTAGCCCAAGCACAGGCTGCACGTTCGTTTTCTGAGCAAATGGGGTGGCCTGTTTTGGCTGATCCTCAAAGTGGTGTGAGTTCGGATTGGGCCCATTTTGATATGTGGTTGCAGCATCCAAGATTGGCGAGCCAGTTAGATAGCTGTGATTTAGTGGTTCAATTTGGTAGCCGAATCATCTCCAAGCGTTTTAACCACTGGCTCGATAAACATGTTTCGCGTAGCCAACATGGTAGAGATATTCAATACTGGTATGTTTCTCCACGTTTAGACCGTGATAATCAAAGCCACTTGCCACAATGGCATTGGGCTGAACAACCGAGCTCTTGGGTAGAACGTACCACAGAGTTTGAATCGGAATATACTGGTTGGGCAGACGACCTTGCGACTGACATTAAGCAAGTGACGCAGCATGCAAAAGGTTTGTTTGTTTCTGATCCTAAGAGTGAGCTAAGCGAGATTGCATTAGCCATTGACGTTGCAGAGCGCGCAAAAGGTGTTGACCTGTTTGTGGGTAACAGCTTATTTGTTCGCTTAATTGATATGTTTGGTAAGCTCGACAATACTGAAGTGTTTACCAACCGTGGTGCTTCAGGCATTGATGGCCTGTTTGCAACGGCAAGCGGGGTGCAACGCGCGCGCCAGAACCCGATGTTAATGTTTATTGGCGATACGTCGGCATTGTATGGGTTGAACTCACTGGCGTTGTTTACGCACAGTAAGTTACCGTCAGTGTTGGTGATTACGAACAATGATGGCGGCGCGATTTTTGATTTACTGCCGGTGCCGCAGGAACATCGTGAGTCGTTCTACCAAATGCCTCATGGTTACGACTTTGAGCATGCCGCGAAGCAGTTTGGTTTAGAGTATCGTCAACCAAGCTCATTAGCAGAATACCAATCTTTGGTTTCTGAGCATTTTGCTTCAGGGCAAGGCGCATTGGTGATTGAAGTGCAAACGCCGTCTAACCAAGCTGTTGAGCATTTAAAATCGTTCAACAAGAATTTGCATGCTCTATTCTGAGCACTTTTCAGCAACGGAAAAGCACCAAGGTAGCACTTTGCCTACTCTGGTGTTTTTGCATGGCTTGTTAGGTAGCGGAGCGGATTGGCATCTATGCTCAAACGCGTTACCTCAATTCGAACGTGTGACGATTGACCTTCCTGGTCATGGTCAAAGCCAATCTATTTCTTGCAGTGATCTAGATGATTGCTGCAAATTGCTCAATTCCACACTATCTTTACAATTTCCTTCACAACAGCCGCTTATTTTGATTGGTTACTCAATGGGGGGACGCATTGCTATGCATGGCCTTGCGCACCAGTGTTTTTCAGATCTCAATATTTGTGGTGCCATTGTTGAAGGAGGAAACTTCGGTCTACAAAACGAGTCAGATAAGCAGGCCAGATTAAAGAATGACACTCGCTGGGCAAAGCGTTTCAAAATTGAGCCTCTTGCTTGTGTTTTGAACGATTGGTACCAACAGTTGGTCTTTTCTTCACTAAACCATGAGCAAAGACAAACATTAGTGACAAAACGAAGTGCTAATCTTGGCTCGTCAGTCGCAGATATGTTGCTTGCGACTTCTTTGGCTAAGCAAGGTTATTTGCTACCAGCACTGCAACAACAAGCGGTTCCGCTGTATTACGTGTGCGGTGCTAAAGACAAAAAATTCAGTCAACTGGCAGAAATGAGCGGGTTGGCATATCGACAAATTGAGGGAGCAGGGCATAACGCTCATCAAGAGCAACCCCAGAAGTTTGCGATACAGATTAATCAAATAATTCATTCTCACTTTCAGTGAGAGCAACGAGAACAATGGGAATCACCATGGCTAAAACAGTAGGCATTTCTGAAGAAGAACTTTACGCTCCGGTTCAATGGAAAGATTGCAGCGAGAAATACGAGGATATCCACTATCACAAGTCTGTTGATGGTATCGCGAAAATTACCATTGCACGTCCACAGGTACGTAATGCTTTCCGTCCTCAAACTGTAAAAGAGATGATTGATGCACTGGCAGATGCGCGTTATGACTCGACTGTTGGTGTGATCATCCTGACAGGTCTAGGTGAAGATGCGTTCTGTTCTGGCGGTGACCAGAAGATCCGTGGCGACTACGGCGGCTACAAAGACGACCAAGGTACGCACCACCTAAACGTATTAGACTTCCAACGCGATATTCGTACTTGTCCAAAACCAGTGATCGCATCGGTCGCAGGTTGGGCTGTCGGTGGTGGTCACGTGTTGCACATGATGTGTGACCTGACGATTGCGGCGGAGAATGCACAATTTGGTCAAACTGGTCCTAAGGTGGGCTCTTTTGATGGCGGTTGGGGCGCGTCTTACATGGCTCGTATCGTAGGTCAGAAGAAAGCTCGCGAAATCTGGTTCCTATGTCGTTTCTACAATGCTCAAGAAGCGGTAGACATGGGTCTAGTAAACACGGTTGTACCACTAGAAGACTTAGAAAAAGAAACCGTTCGTTGGTGTCGTGAAGTTCTACAGCACAGCCCAATGGCATTGCGTTGCTTGAAAGCCGCATTGAACGCGGACTGTGATGGTCAAGCTGGCTTGCAAGAACTGGCTGGTAACGCAACCATGATGTTCTACATGACAGATGAAGGCCAAGAAGGCCGCAACGCATTCAACGAGAAACGTCGCCCAGACTTCGACAAGTTCCCTCGTAACCCATAATCCGTAAAGAAAGAGGAGCCTTTGTGCTCCTCTGTTTCGTTTTTCGTCCTGAGCGCCTTGCCCTCTGGGAGGCTAGCGGGTTCTCTCGCTAAAAAGTTCAGAATATATGGTATTACATAGGATTCGAATTATGCGTAAAGCGAAGATTTATCGTTACTCTCTACCAATGGACAGTGGCGTTATATTACGTGACAACAAACTGACTGAGCGTGTTGGCTTCATTCTTGAATTAACGGACGGCGACAAAATTGGTCGTGGTGAAGTTGCACCTTTAACGGGCTTTAGCCTTGAAGGCACTGAGGAAGCGGGTGTTCAACTGCAAGCTCAAGCGGAGCGTTGGGTAGCGGATTTACCCGTGGATTACAACCACATGTATCCGTCTGTGGCGTTTGGCTTATCGATGGCTCAACTTGAGCTAGAAGGCGGTCTGCCGGTACAAGGGCAGTATCAAGCTGCGCCCCTGTGTAATGGTGACCCTGATGAGCTGATTCCTAAACTGAACGAGATGGAAGGCGAGAAAGTTGCGAAGGTAAAAGTGGGTCTATACGAACCGATTCGCGACGGCATGCTAGTGAACTTATTTCTTGAGTCGATACCGCAGCTGACACTTCGCCTTGATGCAAACCGTGCTTGGACGCCAGAAAAAGCGCAGCAGTTTGCTAAGTATATTGCCCCATCACTGCGTCAGCGTATCACCTTCTTGGAAGAACCATGCCGCTCTCCGGGTGACAGTCTGTCGTTTGCTATCAATACGGGGATTGCTATCGCGTGGGATGAAACGCTACAGGATGCGGTTCGTCGTGAAGACTTCTGCCTAGAAGATCTTACCGGTGTGAAGACCATCATTATTAAGCCAACGTTGATCGGCTCGGTTGAGTTTTGTATTAAGCTGATTGAGAAGGCTAAAACTCTGGGTATTAAAGCTGTGATAAGCTCAAGTATTGAATCCAGCTTGGGTCTGAACCAGTTAGCACGTTTAGCTCAATGGCAACTGCCGAATGAAATCCCTGGCTTGGATACGATTGGTTTGTTCAAAGCGCAATTGGAACAGGGTTGGCCTAAATGTGAACTTCCAATTATTCCGCTATCAGAGCAGGAGTTAGTGTGGCATTCTGCATAGAGACGATTGCGATTGCACCATGGAAATATTGGGCTCAAATGAGCCCTTTTTCTATTGCGCTGGAAACAACCAAAGAGTCTATAAATTGGCAGCAATTAGCATCTCGCGTTGACCGATATGCGCATTATTTGCAGCAGCAGGGACTGGCAAATGGTGATGTCTTGACTTTAGTCGGCAAGAATCAAGTCGATGCATTGTTACTTTCCCTTGCTGCCCAGCAATTGGGCGCTATTGTAGCGTTGACGATGCCGCAGCCTTTGGAGGCATTGCAAGGCAAGCTCAAGACGCTTTATAAAACTCATCAACAACGTTTTGTTTGGTTTGCTGATAGCCTAGCGAATGCTTATTCAAGGCGTCAGTTGTCACAACTCGATGCGACGTTTATTTCCATTCAGAACATGATAAACGCGGATGTCGTTACTCCAACTGATGGCTATGAGCGTGATGCACTCGCGACTATCGTATTTACTTCCGGTTCAACGGGAACGCCCAAAGCAGTAGCTCATAACCATCTGCAGCACTTTGCTTCAGCACAAGGTCTGTTAGAGGAGTTTCGATTTACTCAACGAAATACTTGGTTGTTGTCACTGCCGCTCTACCATGTATCTGGCCTTGCGATCGTTTATCGTTGGTTGTTTGCTGGTGCGACTCTGAAGGTGGGAGATGGCAATCTAGCAGAAGATATTCTTGGTGTGTCTCATGCGTCTTTGGTCGCAACGCAATTAAAACGTCTGTTGGATGACCAAGTTAACCTGTCTCTTACTCATGTGTTACTTGGTGGTAGTCATGTTGGGCACGAACTGGCTTTACGGGCGACACAGCAGGGGGTTGAAACTTGGTTAGGTTATGGCATGACAGAAGCGGCCTCTACCGTAACTGCTAAGCAAATCGATAGCATCAGTAACGCGGGTCACCTATTGCAAAACCGCGATATTAAGCTGGTGGAACAACGTATTTATATCGGCGGCAAGACCCTGGCAGCAGGCTATTTTCATCAAGGTAATATTACTTCTCTCCTGAATGAAAGTGGTTGGTTTGACAGCAAAGACTTAGGTGAATGGCAAGGGGATGAACTCAAGATCATTGGTCGAGCAGATAACCAATTTATCTCTGGTGGAGAAAACGTTCATTGTGAAGAGATAGAAGCGGCACTGAACCAAATAGAGAGTGTTTCGCAGAGCATCGTTGTACCGGTAGAAGATGTGGAATTTGGACATCGACCAGTAGCAGTGATGCAGACGGATTCATTACTGGACAAAGCTCAATACGAGCAACATCTGCAAACTAAGCTAGAAAAATTCAAATGGCCGGTCGCGTATTATGTAATGCCTCAAACTTTATTGGCTGGAGGAATTAAAGTATCGCGCAAAGCGGTAAAAGACTGGTTAAAAAATGAAGTGCAAAACGGTGACTAAGCGTTATTGCACTTCAGGGGGGATGTGGTGATGGTGAGTCACCACAATTCTTTAGTTAGCGAGGGCGACTTTCATTTGCTCCGCTACTTTATCTACTTTACCTAGGCCGATGATGACTTGCAGGCCACCTTTACCAATACAAACTACACCTGCTGCGCCGAGCTGTTTTAGTTTTGCTTCGTCAGCCAGTGAGGAATCTTTTACGGTTAAGCGTAGGCGGGTAATACAGTTGTCTACCTCTAGGATGTTATCTGCACCACCGATAGCGGCAATGTAATCTTTTGCAAGTTCGCCAACGTTTTCTGTTACTTCCTTCTCCATGTCTTCGCCACGACCGGGAGTGCGCAGGTTGAACTTAACGATCGCGAAGCGGAATATCGTGTAGTACAGAGCGAAGAACACTAAACCTTGTGGGATCAACATGTACCATTTGGTTGCTAGTGGATTTTGGCTTGAAAGCACAAAGTCTACGAACCCAGCGGAGAAACCGAAGCCTGCCATCCATTGCATGCTTGCAGCAATGTACATAGAAATGCCCGTTAGTACTGCGTGGATTAGGTAAAGCACAGGCGCTAGGAACATAAAGCTGAACTCTAGTGGTTCGGTGATGCCTGTGAAGAAAGACGCCATTGCAGCGGCAAGCATGATAGAAAATACTTTGTTTTTGTTCTCTTTATCTGCGCAGTGGTACATCGCAAGTGCAGCGCCCGGCAGGCCAAACATCATGATAGGGAAGAAGCCTGCTTGGTACATACCAGTTTGGCCAACAACCGCAGTGCCATTCGCAATAGATTGTGCACCACCGAGGAAGTTTGGAATGTCATTAATCCCAACTACATCAAACCAGAACACTGGGTAAAGCGCATGGTGCATGCCGATGGTCAGCATCAGGCGGTTGAAGAAACCAAAAAGACCGGCACCGACAGCGCCCATTGCTTCCAACTTAGTGCCGAAAATGATCAGTGCATCGTAAATCACAGGCCAAACGTAAAGCAGAACGAAGGCCAATGCCATACCAGCAATAGAAGTTAGGATCGGAACTAGGCGTTTTCCACTGAAGAAAGCTAATGCCTTAGGTAACTCGACTCCAGAGTAACGGTTGTAAATCTCCGCTGAGATTATGCCGACTAAGATACCGATAAACTGGTTATTAATCTTGTTGAACGCATCAGGCACCTCATCTGCTGTGATGCCCATCAGTTGAGTGACCGCTCCTGGCGCAAGCAATGTGGTTAAAACCATAAAACAAATAAAGCCGGAAAGTGCGGCAGAGCCATTCTTGTCTCTGCTTAGACCAAAAGCAACACCGACGGCAAATAGCACTGCCATGTTATCGATGATGGCACCACCAGATTTGATTAGAAATGCGGCCAGTACGCTTTCTGAGCCCCACCCAACAGGGTCAATCCAGTATCCTATGCCCATCAAGATTGCCGCAGCGGGTAGTGTCGCTACGGGAACCATCAACGCCTTACCGACTTTTTGCATGTAGCCGAGTATATTCATATTTGCCCCTATAATTTTTAATGCCTCCCAGAATATGATCTATGCTGGAAATTGGCGTTTTTATTAAGTTTCTAGGGACTATTTGAAACTTAATTATCGACGCAAACAAACGAATTCACTACTATCATGAATTAATATTTTTAATGCATGGTGTGTCATGGCTAACCAACAATTACTGCTTAGGAATCTTCATACCTTTAGTATCGCAGCGAAGCACCTTAGTTTTACTCATGCAGCGAAGGAGTTGCATTTAACCCAAGGTGCGGTTAGTCATCGCATTAAAGTACTCGAGCAAGAGCTGGGTTTTACCTTGTTCGTTCGCGGCACGAGAAAGCTTGAGCTGACAGAGGAAGGGCGTCGTTTTCAAAAGACGTTATCTACATCACTCAGTACCATTTTTAATGAGATTGAAGAAATAAAGTCGACGGATTTAGTGGGCGAGATAAACATTGCCGCCTCTCCAGGATTCTTAAACGGTTGGTTAATGCCAAGGGTTGCGGACTTTAAGCGCCATTACCCAGGTTTCAATCTCAATCTATTTGCGCAAGAAAGTCAGTTAGATCTTGTAACAAATCAGATCGATGTGGCTATTTTTTATGATACTGAGCACCTTGTTGATGTTTATCGTCAGCGATTGTTTGGTGAAAAGTACATTCCTGTTTGCACACCACTGTACATGAAAGAGATGAATATTTTAGAAGATGGGCTCGCCTCTCTACACCGTATTAATTTTATTCATGCATTAGGCTCTGACGTATGGCAGAGGTGGGTGTCTCACATGGCATTAGATGTGGATGTTTTCCAACACTTTTATTGTGTTAGTCACCGTGATATGGCTGTGTTAGCCGCGAGAAACAATGTTGGTGTTGCGATGGGACGCTATCGGTTTGTCAAAGATCTCTTAGACAAAGGAGAACTAGTGAGCCCTTACCCTACGATGGATACTCAGCAGGGGTATGATTTACTCTGTCCATCTGGATATGAGCACCGCCCTAAAGTGAAGACTTTCATTTCATGGGTGGAGAGCCAACTTAGTTGATTTAGCAATGAATTAGTCGAAAAGGGAATTTCGAATCCTTATAACTCTGAATCATAATTATGCTTAAAGTTTAAGAAATAAAGCATAAGGTTCAGGATGATCAAATTAGCTTTGGTGGCAGCGGTGTTGCTACAAATTGGCCTTGCGATGAGCACTGAGGGACTAACGCGCTCATTGGCTGAGCTAACCGCCTTTCTGGTCGCGATAGCTTTAGTGTTGGTACACAAAAACCAGAGCGCGAAAAAAGCAGAGCTCACCCAGCCACAGAAAGTTAATTAAGGTTTAGCTCAGCAGTAGCCAACCGAGTGATGTTGTAGAAATCAGCACCCACAGTGTGACACCAAACAATAATGGTTTTGCCCCTGCCGACTTCAGCTTCGATACTGAAATACTGCAACCAATCAAGAACAGACACACCACAAGCGCTTGCTTAGCAATAGCAAAGATGCCTTGATACACCACTTCAAATTGCGGGAAGAAGTCGCTGAATGCAATAGCAGCGCAGTACCAGAAAATGAAGTAAGGAATCACTAACTTGCTTTTACCTTCTTTACCGTTTCCACGAGAAAAGATCACGGCACTGATCAGTGCGACGGGAATGATCCACAATGCGCGAGCAAGCTTCAATGTGGTTGCGGTAGTCAATGCTTCTTCACCGTAAGCAGATGCCGCACCCACAACGGAAGAGGTATCGTGAATTGCAATCGCAGCCCACGTTCCGAACGTATGCTGATCCAAACCAATAGCGTGACCAATTACAGGGAAGATAAACAGCGCCAGTGAGTTCAGAACGAAAACCGTTGCAAGTGCAAGACCGATTTGTTCGTCCTTTGCTTTGATCGCTGGAGCGACAGCAGCAATCGCACTACCACCACAAATGGCAGTACCAGAAGCAATCAAATACGCCGTTGTGCGTTCAAGTTTTATTGCTTTGGCAATCATCATGCCGATCACAAGTGTGCCAAGGATGGTCGCGATGATTAGACCTATTCCATCAGACGTGACTGCGAGTGCTTGGTCAAAGTGAATCCCAAAGCCCAAACCAATAATGGAGTAAGAAAGCAGCTTCTTGGTAAATGAAGCAATAGGAAGCTCTGTCGGTACTAGGCTAAAACTCGCCAAAAGAAAACCGATCACA
Organism: Vibrio sp. 10N.222.52.B12; assembly: GCF_002875385.1. Lineage (NCBI taxonomy): Bacteria > Pseudomonadati > Pseudomonadota > Gammaproteobacteria > Vibrionales > Vibrionaceae > Vibrio > Vibrio sp. 10N.222.52.B12. Next base: position 65,024 of record NZ_MDAW01000149.1, read on the forward strand.
AGCGCGATAGGAGAGGACACAAAAGGGGTTAAACAAAACAGCAGTGCCAATCCAAAGGGGATATTCTTTGTATTCAAGGGTGTCTTCGTTGTAATGAGTTAAAGCGCAGAGTATATCGTAACGCCTATGGTCAGAAAGTCTTAATGAATTGAACGTACGTTCAGAAAAACTAAACGCATGTTCAAAAATTAAGAATTGTTCTGTTTGAGTTTAGCGCCAGTCGCCGCGAAGTGCTTTTACTTTCTCAAACATAGCTTGTGCTGTGGCATGTTTTGGATCGACAGGTGTACCAGCTTCGATTTCCAGTCTAGACCAGAAACGCGTTGGTAAGCCCTTACATGCTCGGCCTTTTGCGCGACTGAAGTAGCTGCCCCATAAGCCTTTCAACGCGATTGGTATCACTGGAACAGGGCTACGACGAAGGATGATGTCTATACCGCGCATAAACTCGTTCATCTCACCATCTGATGTCAAACGACCTTCAGGGAAAATACACACAATATGCCCCTCACTTAGTGCCGCCTCAACATCACTGAATGCACGACGAATAGAAGTGCGATTGCTGGCCGAGATCGGAATCACGCCAGCTCGGCGAAGAAAACGTCGTAGAGGTGGAAGGTTGGCGTAATCTTCTTCCATCACAAAGCGAATCAAGCGTGGGCAAACCGCACTTAATAGTAGCGAGTCCATATAACTCACATGATTACATACGATTAATGCACCACCATGCTCAGGAAGGTGGTGCAAATTCTTGTGTTTTACGCGGTAAATTGTGTGAGTGACTACCCACATAGCAAAGCGCACAACGAAAATTGGGATTTGCAGGAAAATGTATGCCGCAACTAAGAAATTTAAAACAGCCAATAGAGCGAACAATTGGGGGATGGTCATTTCAAGCACGCTTAGGCAGGCGATACCCAATATTGCGCTACCCACCATAAACAACGAGTTAAAGATGTTTAGCCCCGCAATGACTTGTGCTCGCTCTGTCTCTTTTGCTCTGTGTTGCATAAGCGCGTACAGCGGTACGATGAACAAGCCGCCAGAGATTCCGATCATTAGTAGATAGAAGAACAGCGGCCAAAAAGCGTCGAAGCTTACAAACTCAACAAAGGTATGAAATCGAGGTAAGTCTGTAGGAATAGATGTCGCCATCAAGAAGCCGAATATGGTGATACCTAGAGCACCAATCGGTACGATTCCTACTTCAATTCTGTGGTTTGAGAGCCAGTTACAGGCCATTGAGCCAACAGCAATACCGACCGAGAACAAAGCTAACAGAAATGAAACCGCGCTCTCTGTACCATTCAAATACTCTTTCGTGAAATTAGGGAACTGGGTGAGATAAGCCGCGCCTAAGAACCAGAACCAGCTGATTGCCATGATGCATTGGAAGACGATGCGGTCAGACTTGGCAATAGAAAGCGTGTGTTTGGTTTGTTTGTATGGCTGCCATTTAAATTGAATATCGGGAGCGCTAGCGGAAGCAAAGGGAATTGAACGGCTTGATAAGTAGCCAAGAAGGGCAAAGATAACCACACAAAATGCAGCAAGGTATTTAGCGTTATCTGCGGAAGCAATCAGCCCTGCGCCTAGTGTACCGATCAAAATAGCAATAAAGGTACCAGCTTCTACTAGTGCATTGCCCGGAACGAGTTCTTTCTCGTTAAGTTGTTGTGGTAGCAATGCATATTTGACTGGGCCGAAGAAGGCTGACTGCGTGCCCATCAGGAATAACAGTAGGAGTAAAACACCGTAGCTCTCGGTAATGAAACCTACAGCCCCAAGCAACATTATGCCTATCTCGAACAGTTTTACCTTGCGGATAAACCAAGATTTTTCATACTTATCTGCCAGCACCCCTGCTGATGCGGAAAATAGAAAGAACGGGAGGATGAACAAGCCAGCGGCTAAGTTGATAAATAAGTTGCTAGAAACGGGCAGTGCACTAGACCCCGCAAAGGCGACAAACAGCAACAGCACATTTTTGAAGATATTGTCGTTGAAAGCACCAAAAAACTGGGTAATAAAATAGGGAAGGAACTTTCGTTGCCTAAGCAAGGACGACTGGCTGTCTGATGACATGAATAATCCTTTATTACCAGCTGATCAGATAGTTTGAAATCAGGTTATCAATAAGCTCTTTCCCATCAATAGGTTCACTAGAGAAAAACTTATCATCAACGCTTAGTAGCGTGATTCCATGTACACCGGACCACAATACGCGACTCGCTTGAAGTACTTCAGACTCAGTACGGTGCGGTGCGATTTGAGCAAGTAAGGATTCTAGCATGCCAGTCATACCGTCGATGCGTTTTGCATGCCATTCAGGAAGTTCTGCGCCATTCATATTGTGCTCAAAAACTAACTGCCAACGATGTGGGTGTTTTTGCGCGAAATCGTGATAACAATAAGCCAGTTCAAATAAGGCCTGATGGGCATCTTTACTGTTCTTGGTCGCTTTCACTGCTTCTTGTTGTAGCTCATCTAACGTTTGAGCAACCGCGTGTAAAAGCAACAAGTTATAGTTGCCGAAAATGTTTACTAAAGTGCTTGGCACGTAACCAATCATGTTAGCAATCTTACGAAGACTGAGCTCGTGGTAAGAGTTTTCGTCTAAAAAGTCTTTGACCGTAGTAAGGGTCAAGTTGACTAACTCTTCTCTGGTGTGATCGTTTCTGCGCGCCATAATCTAAAACTACTTATTGAACAACGTTCAATATGATAGACAGCTACTGAATCACCGTCAATAACACAAACCAGTCAGAAACCTATTGCTTGGCAATATTCTGATACATGTCTTCTATTATGGAATGTTTCATTGTTGTATCTGACGGAGTATGATGGTCATATCTCATATTTAGCGTGCTACTGATATGGATGATTGTTTGCTTCATCATCAATCAGCATGATTAAGTACATATCGTCAATTTTAAGGATAACGATGAAACGTTTATTTTCGATTGTCGCCCTACTGATGTTTACTGTTGCCGTAACGCCTATCGCAGAAGCGAAGAAATTTGGTGGTGGTAAGTCTTTTGGTAAGAGTTACAAAACCGCGCCTGCTCCTAAACAGCAGCAACAAAACACAAACACCATTGGTAAAGAACAAGGTGCTAAATCATCAAGCAAAAAAGGTTTGATGGGCGGCTTACTTGGTGGTCTTCTTGCTGGTGGTCTTCTGGCAGCATTCTTTGGTGGTGCGTTTGAAGGTATCCAGTTTATGGATATCCTAATCATTGGTTTGATCGCATTCGTTATCTTCAAACTGATGCGAGGTATGCTTGGTGCTAAGCAGGGCAGTATGAATCAGCATCGTCAGCAGCCAGCCTTTGGTGGTAACAACACGAAGTTCGAGCAGCCAAACATGCAGAATTTTGAACAACAACCAAACACAAATGCTGGTGGCTTTGGTGGTTTCGGCGCACAAACTGATATCCCGCATAACTACCCACCGGGTTTTGACCAAGCGGCATTCATCAACGGCTCTCGTGAGCACTACCGAATCCTGCAAGGCGCGTGGAACCACAACCAACTTCATACAATTGAAGAGTACGTTTCACCAAGCCTATTCGAAGACTTGAAAGCAGAACGGGCGAAGTTAGATGGTGAGCAGCACACAGATGTGATGTACGTTGATGCTGAAATTGTTCGTGCAGATTATGATGCAAGTAAGGCACAGCTCAGCTTACAGTTCAGTGGTCGTTACCGTGATGCTGAAGAAGGTGTCGAAGAAGAAATCGAAGATATCTGGCACCTAGAGCGTGACCTAACTGTGCCAAATGCACCGTGGTTAATCGTCGGTATTCAAGGTTAATTATCTTAAGTATTCAATTTAGTCTTAATAAAATCCCGCTTTCGTGCGGGATTTTTTATGCCTGAAGTTCAGAGACTCTAAATCTATCGAGACAGGACGAGTGGTTGAAGTCGACTTTAATAGAGTTGTTATGAGGCAGCGATGAGTCGCACAGTAGGGAATAGTGAAGATAAAGCTAACGGAGATGATCAATGGCTTGATTCCATTGACCTAAATAAACCAACTAACACTTGGATTCCCTCTCAAGCAGAGCTAGTTAAAAGTACCTAGGTGTCGTACTACTTAACGAAAGATCACTAAGAATCGCGCGTTGAGTGAGGCTAGATTTAGCCAAATAGTTAGGTAAGCCATTGAAAAACTATAGCTATAGAACGAAAAAAGCCAGCTCAATTGAGCTGGCTTTTTCAATATGGTGGAGGGGGACGGATTCGAACCATCGAAGGCAGTGCCGGCAGATTTACAGTCTGCTCCCTTTGGCCACTCGGGAACCCCTCCAGGGTGTTTTTATACTTAGATGTTAGTTTCCCAACCTAGCTTCCAAGTTGTTCTCATGTTCAAAGGAAAAACATAAGAAAGAATATGGTGGAGGGGGACGGATTCGAACCATCGAAGGCAGTGCCGGCAGATTTACAGTCTGCTCCCTTTGGCCACTCGGGAACCCCTCCGGGGTATTTTTATACTTAAGATTTGTTTTCCCAACACATCTCTCAAGTGCGGAGCGCATCATAGCAAACTCGCTCCGGCTGTAAAGCGTTTTTCTTACGTTTTTACGTTGAATGCTGCCTTTTTGGGCAAAGATGGTAGAAAGTCAGCGTTTTGTATGTCGTTTATACAAAAGGAAAACCTTCTTTTTACTTGAATTTACACTACTTGACGTTAGAGGACGTATCTACTGATAAACTGTATTCAGTTTAATGACATAAGTTTATTCGATTAATAGTCAAGATTATGAGTATGAGAGCCACTTTATCTGTTTTAACGCTTTCTATTTTAATGGCTTCGCCAGTAGCTTTTGCTGCCAAACGTGGTCCATCTACAGTTACGGTAGTAACTGAACAAGTAGAAACGCATGAAATTAACCAATCTCTGTCGTTGATCGGCAAGTTAGAAGCGGCCGAATCCGTAGTGGTTGCTTCTGAAGTCGCTGGCAAGGTGAAAAAAATCGCCGTTAACGCCAATCAAAACGTTCAGCAAAACCAGCTTTTGATTCAACTTAACGATGATAAAGCACAAGCTGCCTTAATAGAGGCAAAAGCATACCTAAAAGATGAACAGCGTAAGTTAAAAGAGTTTCAGCGTTTGGTTAAACGTAATGCGATTACCCAAACTGAAATTGATGGGCAAAAGGCGAGTGTTGAAATTGCACAAGCGCGTCTAGATGCCGCTAAAGCTAACTTATTGGATCTTCATATTAGTGCACCTTTTGCCGGTACCGTTGGTTTTATTGATTTTAGCAAAGGTAAAATGGTCAGCGCTGGTTCTGAATTATTGACGCTTGATGACCTCTCTGTCATGGAATTGGATCTTCAAGTTCCTGAACGTTACCTATCGATGTTGTCGGTCGGTATGGAAGTGCATGCCACCACCAGTGCTTGGAATAATCAAGAATTCGTGGGTAAGGTAACAGGTATTGATACGCGAATTAGTGCTGAAACCTTAAACTTACGTGTTCGTATCGAATTTGATAACCCAGAAAATCACTTAAAACCTGGCATGCTGATGAATGCATCGTTGGCATTTCCTGCGATTAAAGCGCCAATCATTCCGGTTCAAGCACTTGAGTATTCAGGTACTAAGCGTTTTGTATACGTGATTGATGAAGACAATAAAGCAATGCGTCAGGAGGTCTTCCTAGGAGCGCGTGTTGATAATGAGGTTGTGATCGAATCGGGTGTTGAGATCGGCGACAAAATAGTGGTTCAAGGCATCGTAAATATGCGTGATGGCGTTGAAGTCGCTGAAATTGTCGCGCCAACTCAATCGAAAAGTGCACATGCTGCAGATGCAGAAGGCAAAGCGGCTAAGGAAGCGAACTAATGTTACTTTCTGACGTTTCCGTAAAGCGCCCTGTCGCTGCGCTGGTATTGAGTATGCTGCTGTGTGTATTCGGCTTTGTGTCGTTTACTAAACTTGCAGTCCGTGAAATGCCAGACATCGAAAGCCCAGTGGTTTCGATCAGCACACGGTATGAAGGCGCCTCTGCCACCATTATCGAGAGCCAAATAACGTCGGTATTGGAAGACCAGCTTTCTGGTATCAGTGGTATCGACGAAATTAGCTCGACGACGCGCAACAGTATGTCGCGTATCACCATTACATTTGAGCTGGGTTATGACTTAAACACCGGCGTGAGTGATGTTCGCGATGCCGTTGCTCGCGCTCAACGTTCGCTGCCAGATGAAGCTGACGATCCCGTTGTTTACAAGAATAATGGTTCTGGTGAAGCCTCCCTCTATATTAACCTCAGTTCATCAGAGATGGACCGTACCCAGCTAACGGATTATGCCGAGCGCGTACTTATGGACCGCTTTAGTCTGATATCGGGCGTCAGTTCGATCGACTTGTCCGGTGGTTTATACAAAGTGATGTACGTGAAACTTAAACCAGATCTGATGGCTGGTCGCTCGGTTACTGCATCTGATATTACGACAGCATTACGAAGTGAAAACTTGGAAAGTCCAGGTGGTGAGGTTCGTAACGATTCAACCGTCATGTCAGTTCGTACAGCACGTACGTACAATACGCCAGAAGACTTTCAATATCTTGTTGTGAAACGTGCTAGCGATAACACGCCTATTTATTTGAAAGATGTGGCGGACGTATTCATTGGTGCGGAAAACGAAAACTCAACCTTTAAGAGTGATGGTGTAGTCAACATTAGCTTAGGCGTCGTTCCGCAATCAGACGCTAACCCACTGGAAGTGGCACAGGCGGTGCGTTCAGAAGTAGATAAGATTCAGAAGTTCTTACCGGACGGTACTCGTCTGGCCATAGACTATGATGCCACAGTATTTATTGAACGCTCGATTGATGAGGTATACAGCACGCTCTTTATTACGGGTGGTCTGGTTATTTTAGTCCTCTATATTTTTATCGGTCAGGCGCGCGCTACATTGATTCCTGCGGTGACGGTACCAGTCTCACTGATTTCTTCATTCATTGCGGCTTACTACTTCGGCTTCTCTATCAACCTAATCACCCTGATGGCGCTTATCCTATCTATCGGTCTAGTTGTGGATGATGCGATTGTTGTCGTAGAGAACATCTTCCACCATATTGAGCGCGGCGAGTCACCACTGCTGGCGGCTTATAAAGGCACAAGAGAAGTCGGATTTGCCGTTGTTGCTACGACCTTGGTTCTGGTGATGGTCTTCCTGCCGATTTCTTTTATGGATGGCATGGTAGGCCTGCTATTTACTGAGTTCTCAGTATTGTTGGCGATGTCAGTGATCTTCTCATCTTTAATTGCATTAACGCTGACTCCAGTGCTCGGTAGTCAGATACTAAAAGCGAATGTGAAGCCGAATCGATTCAACCAAGCGGTCGATAAATTGTTTGCTAAGTTAGAGGCTGGTTACCGAAAAGCGCTGCGTGGTGCATTGAAGGTTCGTTGGGCTGCGCCTTTGGTTATCCTTGCGTGTATGGGAGGCAGTTATGGTTTGATGAATCAAGTGCCTGCACAGCTAACGCCACAAGAAGACCGAGGGGTTATCTTTGCTTTTGTTCGTGGTGCAGATGCGACTTCCTACAACCGAATGTCGGCGAACATGGACATCGTAGAAGATCGCTTGATGCCATTGTTGGGACAAGGTTTCCTGAAATCATTCAGTATTCAAACACCAGCATTTGGTGGGCAAGCGGGTGACCAAACTGGCTTCGTTATCATGATTTTAGAAGACTGGAACGAGCGTGATGTGACGGCACAAGAAGCACTCAACCAAGTTCGTAAGTCATTGGCCGGTATTCCAGACGTTCGTGTTTTCCCATTCATGCCGGGTTTCCGTGGTGGTTCTAGCGAACCTGTTCAGTTTGTTCTTGGTGGCTCTGATTACGATGAGTTGTTAGTCTGGGCTGAAATGCTCAAGAACACAGCTGAAGAGTCACCAATGATGGAAGGTGCGGAAATCGACTACTCAGAGAAAACACCAGAGCTTTTGGTGTCAGTGGACAAGCGCCGTGCTGCTGAACTTGGTGTGAGTGTACAAGACATCTCTGAAACTCTAGAAATCATGCTTGGTGGTAAGAGTGAAACCACTTACGTTGACCGTGGTGAAGAATATGATGTTTACCTTCGAGGTGACGAAAACAGCTTCAATAACGCGGCTGATTTGAGCCAGATTTACTTACGCACCAACAGCGGTGAGCTAGTGACCCTAGATACGGTTACTAAAGTCGAAGAAGTGGCGGCATCAATTCGTCTGTCCCACTACAACAAACAGAAGTCGATCACCATTACTGCTAACCTATCGGAAGGTTACACCCTAGGTGAGGCGCTAGATTTCTTAGATCAAGAAGCGATTGATAACCTGCCGGGTGATATTTCGGTCAGTTACTCTGGTGAGTCGAAAGACTTTAAAGAAAACCAAGCCAGTGTTGCCGTTGTATTTGCCTTGGCATTACTTGTTGCATACCTAGTATTGGCAGCGCAGTTTGAAAGCTTCGTCAACCCACTGGTGGTAATGTTCACCGTGCCTATGGGCGTATTTGGTGGCTTCCTTGGGTTGGTCGTCATGAGTCAAGGAATGAACATCTACAGCCAAATCGGCATGATTATGTTGATCGGTATGGTAACCAAAAACGGTATTTTGATCGTTGAGTTTGCTAATCAGCTACGTGACCGTGGTATCGAGTTTGAAAAAGCGATCACTGATGCGGCAGCTCGCCGTCTGCGTCCTATCATGATGACGGCATTTACGACGCTAGCTGGTGCTATTCCTTTGATCATGTCAACAGGAGCAGGTTATGAAAGCCGCGTGGCAGTAGGTACGGTCATCTTCTTCGGTATGGGCTTCGCAACGCTAGTCACCTTGTTCGTTATCCCTGCAATGTACCGATTGATTTCAGCGAAGACGCGCTCACCTGGCCATGTTGAGGCTGAGCTGAACAAAGCGCTAAGCCACGATACAAAAGGACGTATCGCGCACCCTTAATCGAACTCTAAAATACAAAAGCCGAGGCAGTGACCTCGGCTTTTCTTTGCCTTCAATTCTGGGTTTAAAGCCAGCTTGAACGCGTTCGATTAGAAGCGTTTACCCAAGCTCACTTGCACGCCTTCGTAACTGTCGTAGAAGTCATCAAAACCCATGTCTGCGACGTTGTAAATGTATTCTGCACGTAGCCAGATATCTTTACTCATATCCCAATGGACACCTGCGCCGATGTTGAATAGTGCGCCAGAATCATCTGTGACTTTTTGCTCATTCGGTACGTACATTTCAGCTTGAGTGCCAAGCGCAGTTACGCGGCCAAATAGTGACAGTGGCGTATCACCTAAGTTATCACTGGTTACAACCGCAGACATACCTGCTTGGTAATAGTGAAGGTCTAAGTCAGTTTTTAGAGCATCATTCTTAAGTTCATTTTGTGAATAACGCAGTACCCCTTCAAATGCGAGGTATTGGTTTACATGGTAGCCCCAGCCAACCGTAATGTGAGGTGTCGACCAACCACTGTCGCGATCAGAACCAAAATTCGGTGTATCAAAGCCCACGTTACCTGTACCTAGGTATAAATAAGATTGGTGGGTTTGCTCTTGAGCGGCGAAAGTTGGCAGACTCATGGTCAATGCAGATAATAATAGGATGGCGTTTTTCATAACTTGGCGATAACCTTTGTGAAAGACCGTTTTTAGAATTAGTATTAATTTAATCAATAAGATAACTGGCAGTTATCATATCAGTCTTTTGGGTGAGTGCGTGGTTTTAGAGGGAAATTTGTTGTAATGGCGCAAATTTTAGACTCATCAGGCTCACTCATTTCTATGCTATGAACTGCGAGATAAATAAAAGGAAAGTAAAGTGGCTGAATTCAAATACAAAAATCTAACTCAAGAAGAACAAGACAAGCTGGACGCGGCAACATTTCGTCGTCTTCTTGCACATTTAGATGCAAACAAAGACGTGCAAAACATCGATCTAATGATCCTTGCTGGTTTCTGTCGTAACTGTTTCAGCAAATGGTACAAGGCAGAAGCGGAAGACCTTGGTGTGGATATCGACATCGATGATGCTCGTGAACGTGTTTACGGCATGACTTACGATGAGTGGAAACAAAACCACCAACCAAAAGCGACACCAGAACAACTGGCAGCATTTGAAGCGCGCCAGAAAAAGTAACTCTCCTGTATTAAGCAGATAAAAAAACAGCCTGCTGATTGAGCAGGCTGTTTTTCAATATAGTATCTGTTTTACTCGGTGATTGGGCCGCAACATGCTGGCTCAACACAACCTTTTGCTTGGATGATTTCAAGCTGAGCTAGGTAAGGTTGAATGTCACCGATGTTTTCTTTTACCCACTCAGTGTTGTAGTAAGTGTCTAGGTAACGTTCACCTGAATCACAAAGTAGTGTCACGATAGAACCAGTCTCACCACGTTGCTTCATTTCACACGCTAGCTGAAGTACGCCATATAGGTTAGTACCTGTCGATGCGCCAACTTTACGACCGATCAAACCAGACAACCAATGCGCCGTTGCAACACTCGCAGCATCAGGGATCTTGCGCATTTCGTCTACGACACCAGCAATGAAGCTTGGCTCAACACGTGGGCGGCCGATGCCTTCGATCTTGCTGCCGTTTTCGCCCTTGATATCTACATTGCCAGATTGGAAGTAGTCGTAAAATACTGAGTTATCAGGATCAACCACACACAGTTTTGTGTCGTATTTTTGGTAACGGATAAAGCGACCAATCGTTGCAGATGTACCGCCAGTACCTGGGCTCATGACAACCCAACTTGGGATTGGGTGATCTTCTAGCTCCATTTGGCTAAAGATAGAGTTCGCAATGTTGTTGTTACCACGCCAGTCGGTTGCGCGCTCAGCGTAAGTAAATTGGTCCATGTAGTGACCGTTTAGCTCTTTCGCTAGGCGACGAGACTCGTCGTAAATTTGGTCTGAACGGTCAACAAGGTGCGCTTTACCGCCGTAGAATTCGATTTGTTCAATTTTCTTGCGTGCTGTGGTTTTTGGCATTACTGCGATAAACGGTAAGCCAAGTAAACGCGCGAAGTACGCTTCAGAAACCGCTGTACTGCCTGATGATGCTTCGATCACCGTGGTTTCTGGACCAACCCAACCATTACAAATCGCGTAAAGGAAAAGCGAACGTGCTAAACGGTGCTTCAATGAGCCCGTTGGATGCGTGCTTTCATCTTTTAGGTAGATGTCGATGCCTTCCAAAGAAGGTAGGTCTAATTTGAATAGGTGAGTATCTGCTGAACGTTGAAAGTCTGCTTCGATTTTGCGTACAGCATTGTTGATCCAGTTGTGGTCAGTACACATAACGTGACTCCTCGAAAATCTGTAGGGTAGTTGTTTTTGTCTATAGGGATAATCTACCTATAACCCTAGAGAAAAACTTTGCTATTATTGTTCTGTTATTCATCAATGATAGAAAAATTTTCTCTAAATTAGGAAAATGCTAGGAATGAGCTTAGATAAAATCGACAGGCAGTTACTTTCTTTCCTCCAAAACGACGGAACCTTGTCTCTAAATGATTTGGCCGAGCGAGTGAACCTGACTACTACGCCCTGCTGGAAGCGTTTAAAAAAGCTAGAAGATGAAGGCTATATCGAAAAGCGCGTGGCGTTGTTGAGCGCAGAAAAGCTCGATTTGTCGTTTATTGCGTTTGTGCAACTTAAGACCAGTGACCACTCTGAAGATTGGTATCACCACTTTGTTACCACAGTGAGTGATTTCCCTGAAGTGATGGAGTTTTATCGTATGGCGGGTGAATACGACTATATGATGAAAGTATTGGTTAAAGACATGAAGTGTTTTGACGAGTTTTACAAGCGGCTCGTCAACAGCGTAAAAGGTTTGTCGAACGTGACATCAACTTTTGCAATGGAACCGATAAAGTACACGACGGAGTTGCCTATTTACGGCGTCTAAATTCCTACCTAAATAAGATATGAGGTCACTCTGTTGACTTCATATTTCCTCAATATCGACACCACACGCCAGCTAAAGTGTGATCGACTGTTTATATTTTAATCTATTGAAAACCCTAATTTAATCATCGCTAATTTAATGCGAAGTCGGATCGTAAACGGTTGTTCGCGACATTACTGTGCTTGTTTTAGAAAATTGACGGCATTTTATTTATTTAGCGAATGGTAATGTAGTTTATCGATAATCTTATTAATCAAAAAAGGGGCTGGCGGTGAATAAAACATCGTATTATTATCGCCGCCACTTATAAGATGTAAGAAATTATTACAAAAAATGAAAAGATATTATTTTCTCCTTTTGCTTGCTGCAGTAATCGCTGGCTGTGGTGGTGGGGGCGGCGATTCCAAGCCGCGTAATTCGGGATCTTCAACTCAAACTACAAAACAAAGTCGACCTCAACTTAAAGTTGAAGACGCAATACTCACATTTGATGGCATTGGAAATGTCACAAATACGACAATGAGTAACGTACAAGGCACGATCACATACCAAGTTTTATCTTCAACCCCTTCTGATGTGGTTCAAATCGACGATGGTCAGTTACAAATCCTTCGTCCAGGTACGGCGTCAATTAAAGTAACGGACAGCAGCCCGACTTACGAAACGTCAGAGGCCACGTTTACGATTACCGTAGACAAAGGCACCAATGCCGATCTGGCTGCAAACGATGTCAGCCTTAACGCGTCAGAAACTGAAGGGCAATCTTTGGTTGTACGAGGGCAAAAAGGCTCTCTGAGCTATGCCGTAGAAAGTGGATCTGAACATTTGATTCAGGTTAATACCGATGGTCGAGTGTTTGCCATTGGGAAATCTGGAACGGCAAAAGTACGTGTTCGTGACTCGGGCGACGATTATTACCAAGCTCGCGATTTACTCGTCAATATTCACCTTTATCAAGTTGGTGCTGAGCAACTGCAATTTGCTCCTCTAACGGGTGAGTTCCGCGAAGGTCTGACGTTGGCACCAGTGAGACTGGATAGTACAGAGACCAAAAGCATTCGCTACGAGATCATCAATAGCACCCCTGATGACAAAGTCGCTGAGGTATTGAATCCAGATACCGGTTTACTTTTGATTCAAAACACTGGGCAAGTAACGGTTGAAGCAACGGCAACGTACAGTGAAGGGTTTATTGAGCAGCAGCAAACGGCTCGATTTAACGTTGCAATTGACAAGGGAGCGCGACAAAACATCAGTGCTTCAAACATCTCGGCAAGTTATCAAGCGCTTGCTCCGTTGTACCCACAAGTTAAGGGTGCACTGGGAGATTACCATTTTGATGTGGTTTCAGGCCAAGACGTGGTGCGTGTTTCTGACGACGGCAACGCTTTGTTGATTCAAGGTGTTGGTCGTGCTGAGGTTGATGTGATTGAGGGCGATTTGCGTAATTTCCCTTCTACGAAAGCGCGTTTTTATATCGATATTACTGCAGCAGTACACCCTGTTATCAAAGACATTGATATGTCCTTTACCTATCAGAAAGGTCTATCGATTCCGTTCGTGTTTGCGGGGCAAAAGGGCGATATCAGACTGATTGGGGATTTACCAGAGGGGCTGAGCATGTCCTCAGATACGCTATATCTCGAAACGGCGGGTAACTACACGTTAACGTTCGAAGATGATGGCGGAGAGTTCTATCAGTCAACTCAGTTCAAAGTGAACCTTGATATCGCTAAAGCGCAAGGACAGCCGCTTGCGACTCGTGATTATGAGGAGGTCTACAGTAAGGATCACCAATTCAATCTGCTAAAAGATTTTGACGAGCTTAGCTCCGGTGATGTGATTGAGATGACCGACAATACACACCCAGACGTAGCAAACATGATTGCTAATGGGATTGTACATGTCTACAAAGCGGGTGAAACCACACTGACTTTACGTCGTAAGGAAAGCGACAATTATAGTGCGGGTCCTGAGCATAAAGTGACTTTCAATATTTTAGGTGCCCCGAGCCGCATTCAAATTTCATCAGATGTTGAAGATAATTGGAATGCACTCAAACCTTTGGCAAGCAAACCGACTATTAGCGGAACGGTTGGGCAGGTGACTTACCAATTTGCAGATGGCTCACCGACCGATGTGGTGTCTCTAGATAACGACACAGGGGAAATGCGCGTTCTTAATGCTGGCAGCACACGCATTGTGGTTTCTGACTCTGGTGATGATAAGTTCACGCCGGGTCAAGCAAGCTTCAATGTGACCATCAAGCCAATTGAAAGTCGAGCGACGGTCCAATACCCAAGTGCAACCTTTGGTTCAGATAAAACGCTAAAGCCAGTAGTCTCAGACAGCGATACCACCACCTCTTACCGTTTGATTAACCAAGCATTACCAACGGTAAAAATGGCATCGTCTGATACGGGAATACTAGATGTGCTTCATGCTGGCGATTACTCCTTGGAAGTCACGTTAACAAGCCGCAATTATCTGACAAAGACGATCACCGTTAATGGCTCGATTGCAAAGGCTGAACATCCGGGATTAATCGCGACTCGTCAAACTGTGGCATTTGAACCGTTTAAGCGTGTGGAGTTAGATATTGGTACGGCGATTGGTACGCGTAGCTATGAGTTTGCTACCTCTGTTAGTGAAGAAATTGCGACTCTGGATCGTGCGAATGGAAGCATCACCCTCACAGGTTATGAGTTTGGGCACTCGGTTCAACTGAACGTTTCTGAGGCGGAAACGCAAGACTATAAAGCGCTGGACAGTACATTGGTGACGGTTTTTCTTGATCTTGCCGAATCTGGTGACGCCGATAAATACACTCAACTAGATAGTGAACAAACGGTAGTGATTAGTACGTTAAGTGGCCCTGAGTTTGCCAATCTTCAAGAGAGTGAGTTTGGTGTCATGGGCGCTAGAAGTGTACGAGAGCCGACAGACACAGAGCTCGCGCTTTATGGCAAAGGCAAAGTCGTATTTTTAAACATGAAGCCAGTTGGTAATGATGATCCGGCTAAAACTCGTGGTCTGTGGATGCATGTTGCCCGTTTCGATGGTTGTCGTTCGCAACTCAGTGAGAATGACACGAAACCTTTCCTTGCTGTCGATTATTCAGATGCAGGATATTGCGAAAACGGTAGCAGCATTCGAATGACGCGTTTTCTGGTGATTGATGACCGACCGTTAGATGCAAATACGGCCTACGAATCGATGAGCCCTTTGATTCATTACCGCAAAGGTGCGCGAGAGTTCTTGGCAAGTGATGCGGGCGGCTTCTATGCTGAACCGGATACTATTTACGGTGAAGGGAAGTACGGTTACCCGAAATCACTTTATGAGTGGGCTGTCGTCAGCCTAAACTACCAAAAGAACTAAATACAAAAAGGAGTGCATCAGCACTCCTTTTTTGATTGAACATCGCGATGGTTTATTTAGTAAAGCGCATCACGCCTTCTTGAACTGCGGTAGCAACAAGATGGCCTTGTTGGTTGTAGATCTCACCACGAACCAAACCACGCGTATTGCTTGCTGTTGGGCTTTCGATGGCATACAGCAACCATTCATCCATCTTAAATGGACGGTGGAACCAGATAGAGTGGTCGATGGTTGCCACTTGGAAGTTTGGCGTCATCAGCGACACTTCATGCGGGTGCAGTGCTGTGGTTAAAAAGCCCCAATCAGAAGCATAAGCCAATAGATATTGATGAATGAGCTGGTTGTCTGGCATCTCTCCGTTGGCACGAATCCATAGATATTGCTTCGGTTCTGTCTTTTTAGGCTTGAGAGGATTGACGATGTTCACTGGGCGAGTCTCTATCGACTTCTCTCCACAGAATGTTTTGCGCAGCCTTTCTGGCAAAAACTCAGCAATGTGACTTGCGAGTTCCGATTCGGATGGAAAGTTCTCTGGCCCCGGAATGTCGGGCATTGCGTTTTGATGGTCAAACCCAGGCGTATCCCCATGGTAAGAGGCAGTAAGGTAGAAAATAGGGCGACCGTTCTGAATCGCTTTCACGCGTCGAGTACTGAAGCTGCGGCCATCACGCAGGTTTTCAACATCGTAAATGATCGGCTTTTCAGGATCGCCAGGGTATAGGAAGTAACTGTGGAATGAATGCACGGTGCGTGCGTCTTCTACCGTGTAACGTGCTGCGGATAACGCTTGTCCAATAACCTGACCACCATAAACTTGAGGTAAACCTAGGTTCTCGCTTTGACCACGGAACAAGCCTTCTTCTAGTTTTTCGAGTTGTAGTAGGCTGAGCAATTCTCTTAATGGTTTACTCATGATGTCTCCTCACCTTGTTTTTATTACTGCTTCAATTATGAAACAAAATCAACTGTTTGGTAATTTCTAACTTAGTCAAACTATTGTCAAATGAATCCATTTAACGCAGACAGTTTAATATTCTCCCTCTATACTTAGCGCGAATCGATACACCCGTTGAGGAAACTATGAAAAAAACACTACTACTTGTTACTTCTTTACTATTCGGTGCTGCACTAGTGGGTTGCCAAACTTCTCAAACAACAGAAATGGAATCGGCTGAGGCGTCAATGAAGACAATTACAGGTACAGTGGCTTACCGCGAGCGTATTGCACTGCCTCCACACGCAGTAGTAACGGTAGCACTTGAAGATGTTTCTTTAGCGGATGCTCCTGCGAAAGTTTTAGCGAAACAAACGTTCGAAACAGAAGGTAAACAAGTGCCTTTAGCGTTTGAACTGAGCTACAACAGCAGCGATATTAAACCTAACCATCGTTATAGCTTACGTGCTCGTATCGAAGTTGATGGTAAGCTGCGCTTTATTAATGATACTAGCATTCCAGTTATCACGGATGCAGAACAAACGCACGAAGCGAACATTCGCCTTGTTGGTACGCGTTAATCGCTACCTTCAAACAAAACGAATAAAAAAATGGCAGCTTAAGGCTGCCATTTATATTTTCTAAGGGATACTTTTCCGACTTCAGACACTTCGATGCCTTCTGCTTCTAGCTTGCTCTTTTGTCGTTCAAGATCTCGGCCTTTTAACGAAATCTTTCCTTGACTATTAATGACTCGGAACCAAGGTAATTTGCTGCCTTTTGGTAGGTTACCCAGCGCTTTACCGACGTGCCTTGCATAGCCCGGATAGCCTGCCATTTTGGCAATTTCACCGTAGGTCGACACTCGCCCTGTGGGAATTTGGTGAATTACAGCAAAGATTTGCATTAAAAATTGGTCCATACTGACAGTGTCCATTGTTGTTTACCAAGGAATGGTAATACACAAGACTTGTATTTCGCTATCAGTTCTTGCTCCTTAACATCACTTACTGCTCACAAAATAACACCGTTTACGTTCCCTTTTTTTCTGAGCTGTATATTGATCTCAAAGAGTAGGTTAGCAATGCAAAAATAAGCTCAAGCTTAGCTTGAATCTAGACCCGTTCAATGACGTTATAACCGAAAGAGGTTGGCCGTTGAATTACCAAGTTGGTTGGGGAAGCCAGGAGGCGCTATGATTTTTTCGACACTTCAATTTCTTGTTACGACTCTACTTGCTGTGGTGTGCGCTCGTGCCATTAGTTTAAGTGAGGGTGACATTCCTGTTATTGCTTTGATGATTCCTGCACTGTGGATCTTGCCGCAAGGGGGCTTCGCTGGCCTAGTGTTACTGGGCGCGATGACTGTCTATGGTGTTACGTTGTCTATGCAGCCGATCGCCTTATCCATTGGTACCTTAGTGCTGTTTCCGTTGCTCATGGTGGTTTTTTCTCGACGCAGCTCATTGGGCGTGTTGCTCACCGCAGGTTTGATCGTATTGACACTTCAAGTTGGCATTATGGTAACGCAGCAAGCAGGTAAGTTAGATGGTTCACCATGGCTTACTGTTTTGCAGACTCTGTCCGTTGTGGTGATGTGGTGGGCCGCGAGAAGTTGGAGACCTTCTGAAAAACACAGCTGGTGGTCGTTGTTATTGTTGTTGCCATTGTGGATAGCTGGCCTACCTTATGCGGTACTTTTGGCATTAGGTATCACAGGTATTTTAGCGTCCATGGAAGCGCTGACTAAGATTAAAAATTCAATACGCTGGGGTAAATTACTGTGTTGGACGTTACCGACAGTAGGTTTTGCCGCTTTGGTAGTCAGTCCGAATATTGAAGTGCCAAACCCTGTTTTCGTGGTTTGGATATGCTTACTTGGTACAGCATGGATGACAGACTACATCTTACGTAGTAGTGATGAGCAGGCCGAGTTATAAAATAGTTGTAAGTGCGCTGACTAAATAGTGACCCGTGCGGCAGACTCCTGATCTGATTATGAAATAATAGGCCGGATGTTATATGTTCGGCCTTTCATATTTATTGTGTATTTAAAAATAAAAATTCAATCTTAATCTCTATGGATATAGAGGCATTTTAGAAACGTTAGTCATGGTTAAAGTTGTTCAAAGGCTGTTGGTTTTTGCTTGTTTTTTACTGAGCCTGAGTCTCAAAGCAGAGCCCGTAACACCCTCTTATTATAAAGTTGCGACAGAAGCAGATGATGTCGTTACTCGAGTCCTGTTTGATGCAGTAGCAGAAAACTTTGATGTCTCGATCCAATACGTAAACTACTCCAGTTTCGATGCCATTCTTGATTCGGTAGCGACAGGTGAAAGTGATTTCGCCGCCAACATTACCTACACCGATGAGAGAGCAGCGCGGTTTAGCTATTCGCGTCCGACCAATATTGAATACACTTACCTCTATGGGGTAAGTGATACTAGTTTAAAAGACACCGCTGTTGTTGGTGTTCCCCAAGACACTATTTATCAAGACCTGATCAAACAAAACTATCCCGAAGTCATTCAGGTTCCCTATCAAGGGTATGAAGAAGCGTTGACGCTGCTACGAGCAAATCGAGTTGATGGCGTTGTTGATGCCATCAACCAACTCAAGCCTATGTTGCTTGAAGGCTTTGATGCCAAATTGCTCAACGATCACATATCAATAAAGCCGGTATCAATCGTAAGTGCGAAAGGCACCCATCTGGACGAGCTTGATCGCTTTGCTGATTTCATTCATAGCGAATCGGTGCAAAAGCTATTACGAGAGCAAGTAGCACTGTACCAATTTGAATTGCGTCAGACCGCGTTACGAGAGTCGTTAAAACAGCTTCCTATCGATTTAAATGAGCCGTTTAGGATCAAACTGGAGTCTATTTTTCCCTACGTTGTCTATAACGAGGATGGCTCGGTAGAGGGTATGACGGCAGATGTTGTGCTTAGGAGCTGCGATATTCTGGATCTAAATTGCGTGATTGTTGGTCAGCCAAGTGAAAGTTGGGAATCCATGTATCATCAATTTATTCGGGGGGAGTTTGATATGCTTGCTCCATTGACGATCAGCCGAGAAAGACGAGCATTCAGTTATTTCCCGCAGCCTCATTACTCTCCGACGTCCGTGATGGTTAAGCGTCTTGGCTACAAACCCAACGTTTATTCTCATGTCTCTCAGTTGATCTCCGAACGTATTGGCGTAGTGAAAGACGATTTCTTCGATCAAATTTTGACGCAAATGTTGCCGTTAAAAGAGCTTAATCGTTTTGATTCACAGCAAGCGATGCTCGAAGCACTGCTAGCAAGAGAGATTGATTACATCGCAATGGATACCGCGATGCTCAACCACTTCTTACGCTTGAGCGAACTTATCCCCATTGAGCAAGATGATGCGATTGGTGAATTCTACCAATCAGAGCTGTCGGTTGGGCTGGCGGCGAACGAGCGCGGAGCAATTCTTGCGCCGTATTTCAGTCGCGCGATTTCTATGCTCGATCTTGAGAAAATTGTCGCGCAATACGATTTAAGGCCTGATTGGCGAACTGCATTGGAATACGAAGTACGTTTGGCCACGCAAACTCAAGCAGTGTTTATCTTTGTGTTGGTGTTTGTACTTGGGGTGACATTGTATTTATATCGTCAGTCTAATACCGATAACTTAACCGGATTGAGAAATCGTCGCGCTCTGCATGTGAAGTACCGCCAAGGAGTACCAAAAGACTTAGCGATTCTTTATCTGGACATTAATCAGTTTAAGCAAATCAACGATACCTACGGACACCGAGCTGGTGATCGCGTACTGCAATTGCTGTCTCTCAAAGTACATCGAGTATGGGCGGGTAGGAGCTACCGAATCGGAGGGGATGAATTTATTTTGCTCGGATACCCAACCGAAGTTCAATTGCAAAGAGCAATGGAGGAGCTCAGTCAGTTGGATGTCAAAGATGAAGCTTTAAATGGACTGAGTGAAGTGACTATCTCTGTCGGGGTTTCAGCTAAACGTGAGCGTAGCGTGAGTCTGGAGCAAGCCATGCATTTGGCTGATGAGAACATGTACTCCAGTAAGCAGGCGTCGCGTGATTGTTGTGACGGAAATTCCTGTCCGGCGGGGACCTAATAGGCTGAATTGACCGAGTTTTGTGCAAACAGAAGTGAAATGGTTAAATTCGTCGCTTTAGCCCTTGCAATCTGAGAGGCGATACTGAATAATCCTCACATCATTTGAGACACGCTCTCAAAACAGAATTATGGGGCCCTGGTCCTCTCGCAACAATAGCTCGTGAACTCGGTCAGGTCCGGAAGGAAGCAGCCGCAGCGGGTGACTTGTGTGCCGGGATGTGGCTGGGGTCCCACCCTTTATGAAGCCTGCAATATATGTTCGCATAAATTGCAGGCTTTCTTCATATTTGCACCATAAGTCTTCATAGTCTATTTTTTTGTTGTAGGTTTACAAAAAAAGTCATTTTGCTATGTTCGACCAGACCAAAAAGTCATCCCACGTACACAACATCTGTAAGTTCATGAGCTTGAAGAATGATGCAGTTGTTCGCACTCTGTCCATTTTAGAATTTGATTTCTGTTTTCACCTTGAATACAACGTAGACATCAAAAGCTTCATCTCCCAACCTTTTGGTTTCCACTATCAATTCAATAATCGCAAGTGTCGATATACCCCCGACTTTTTGGCGACAGATCACGATGACCATTCAACTTTCTTCGAAGTAAAACACTCTAGCCAGATTCTCAAACCTGACTTCAGGGACCGATTCAAAGAGAAACAAAGAGTTGCATTGAATGACTTTAACAGACGCTTAGTTTTAGTTACTGAGAAGCAAATTAGAATGGGACCAACTTTAGATAACTTTAAGCTACTACACCGTTACTCCGGATTGCGAACCGTGACTGAGTTTCAAAAGTTAGTGTTGGCGTTTATCCAACGTAAACAAATGGTGAAGTTACAAGAAGTGTCTTTGTTTTTCGGTTTATCGGAGCAGGACACACTTATCTCTACTCTACCTTGGATCTCTTCGGGACAAGTTAAAACAGACCTCAATAATATTGGCTTTGGCCTCGAAACTTACGTTTGGTGTTAACTATGTCATCGGACTCTAACAACATATTTGGATTCTTTGATGAGTTTGAAGCTTCAGAGGGAGAGTCTCATTCGCTTCCAATAGAGCTAATTCAAGAACCTATTGAAATCTCTTCAACTATTGATTCTCAATCACCGAAGGTACAGCAAGAAGTTATCCGTCGTATTAAAATCATCGATTTCGTGGAGAAGCGTTTAAAAGGTGGATGGACCGAGAAAAACTTGAACCCTATTTTAAGTCTCATTGAACCAGAATTACAGCTCACTCCCCCGAGTTGGCGAACTTTAGCAACTTGGAAAAAATATTATTTTGAAGCGGGTAAAGACCCATGTGCACTTATTCCGAAGCATACGTTTAAGGGCAATCGCCAAAAAGAAATGGATTCGCAATCCTTGATTGACGAGGCAATTCAGAACGTATACCTGACACGTGAACGACTTAGCGTTGCAGAAGCATACCGATACTATAAGAGTCGTGTGATTCAAATAAATCGCGAGATTGTCGAAGGGAAAATCAAACCAATTGCCGAACGTTCTTTTTACAATCGAGTACATGATTTACCTCCTTATGAAGTAGCGATTGCACGGTTTGGTAAACGATATGCAGACCGAGAGTTTCGCTCGGTTGGTCAGCAAGTCGTTGCGACCAAACCAATGGAATATGTCGAAATTGATCATACCCCAGTTCCAGTTATTCTAATTGATGATGAGCTAGATATTCCTTTGGGGCGGCCTTATCTCACGATGCTGTATGACCGTTTCAGTAAATGTATCATCAACTTTAGAGAACCTAGTTTTGACTCTGTCAGAAAGGCGCTATTGAACTCGCTACTAGATAAGAGTTGGGTAAAGCAAAGATATCCATGTATTGATAATGAATGGCCTTGCCACGGTAAGATTGACTGTTTAGTTGTCGATAATGGTGCCGAATTTTGGAGTCAAAGCTTGGAAGATTCGTTACGGCCTTTAGTGTCTGACATCCAATATAGTCAAGCAGCTAAGCCTTGGCGAAAGTCTGGGATAGAAAAGCTGTTTGATCAGATGAACAAAGGGTTAGTGAACGCATTGCCTGGAAAAACGTTCACCAATCCTACTCAACTTCAAGATTACAATCCTAAAAAAGATGCGGTGGTTAGAGTTTCCGTGTTTCTTGAGCTACTTCATAAGTGGATTGTCGACTATTACCATATGGCACCTGATTCAAGAGAACGTGACATTCCATACCACAAGTGGAATCAATCGGAATGGACTCCCTCTTACTACACTGGTGCTGAGAAGGAGCAGTTGAGAGTTGAGCTAGGTTTGCTTAGACACAGAACCATTGGAGTGGCAGGGGGCAGGCTTCATAACCTACGCTATCAGTCCTCAGAACTTATTGAATACCGTAAATATTGGGCGTCCAACAACGGCAAAAAGCTGTTTGTTAAGACCAAAACAAACCCTTCTGATATCAGCTATATTCATGTTTATCTAGAATCGGAAAAGAGGTACATAAAAGTTCCAGCGGTAGACAACAGCGGATATACAAACGGGCTGTCGCTTTTTGAGCATGAACGCATACAGAGAGTACGCAGGCTTAACATTAGACAACTTGCTGATGATGAGTCGCTTGCAGATACATTTTTATATATGAAAAATCGTATTCAGGAAGAAACTGATAGATTCCGCAATGCAAAAAGTAATAAGGCTAGCTTGCCTAAAACGGGCAATACTTCGAAATTAGCAAAGTTTAATGATGTGGGGTCAGACGGACCAAGCTCAATCAATACTATCCCAGTTAAACAAGAAAATGCGGTAGTGTTCGATGTCTCAGGGCAATTATCTGATGATGATTTTGAAGATATTGAGGGATATTAATTTGAACTTAACGTCTAGTCAGTTTGAGCAGCTAAGATCTTTTGAAACCTGCTTTATCGAATACCCTGCAATAACTGAAATATACTCTATTTTTGATCAACTTCGTTTTAATCACTCTCTTGGTGGTGAACCAGAGTCTTTCTTGTTAACTGGAGAGGCCGGAAGTGGAAAGACGGCTTTGATTAATAATTACCTATCTCGCTTTCCGTCGAGTTCAACTTGGAGCAAACAACCAGTTCTTAGCACTAGAGTGCCGAGCCGCATAAATGAACAGAATACGCTCACACAGTTTTTAGTCGATTTAGATGGAAAGTCGGGCGGAAGAGGTACTCGACGACGTAATGAAATTGCTCTTGGAGAGGCTGTTGTAAAGCAACTTAAACGTAAATCTGTTGAGCTGATTATCGTCAATGAAATTCAAGAGCTTGTGGAGTTTTCTACAGCAGAAGAAAGGCAAACTATTGCGAATACATTCAAATATATAAGTGAAGAAGCAAAAGTCTCGTTTGTGCTGGTTGGTATGCCATATGCTGATGTCATAGCGACAGAGCCACAATGGAATTCGCGATTGAGTTGGAGACGAAAGATTCATTATTTTAAGCTGTTGAAAGCTACCAACCATTCGAGTGAAGTGGCAACTTATGGCTTTGACTTGGAGCAAAAAAAGCACTTCGCGAAATTTGTCGCAGGGTTGAGTGCGAGAATGGGTTTTGATGAAACGCCAGTGCTTACAAAAAATGAAGTGTTATATCCTTTGTTTGTTATGTGTAGAGGGGAGTGCCGAGCGTTAAAGCACTTCTTGAAAGATGCACTACTTATGAGTTTCAATGAGAGCGTCGATACAATAGACAAAGCGATATTGTCGCGCACCTTTTCATTTAAGTTTCCCTACTTGGACAACCCCTTTAATTGTCCTGTAGATGAGCTTCGTCTTCATCAAATTGACTCTGGTTCGTCTTACAACCTACATGCCATCGCTTCAGAAGATAAAATACTTGCTCCACGTTTTACGGATGCAATTCCGTTGAGCATGTTATTGACCAAAAATGGACTTAAAGCTTAATATTACCTCTCGCTCTTCAGACTCTTCAGCAACGCTGACTTCTCTTCATCACTCATCTTATCAATTGCGCATGCCAATTCAGCGCTCAATTCGCTTCTACAGAAAAAATAGTTTAGTGGCACATCTAACTCTTCAGCCATACGCTCAAGTGTACCAATATCTGGTACGTGCCTACCTTTCTCGTAATGGTTCATTCGACCACTAGCAGAACTTGGTTCCATACCAATTTTCACCCCTAAATCTTTTTGGGTGATTTTGGCTTTTTTACGCGCAGCTTTGAGCCTCGCTGGGATTGGGTTGTCTTTCTGCACTTACTCATTTCTTTTCAACCTTTAGATAACTTAGATTGTCTAAGTTTTACTGATTTTTGTATACTTAGTAATCCTAAGTTTTTATTGAATGCAAGAGTCACATGAAGAAAGTAACCAGAATTAACCTTGATATGTTTAACCTATTGATTGAAAAAGGGATGGATAATTTTTCTGTTATAGAAGCTAGGGATGCTTTGTTAAACGGTACTTCAACCTTTCTGAGCAGTGACGATGCTCGAAAGTATGTTTATAAGCAACTTTTATCATTTGAGGAGAAAGGCTGGCTTTCTGTAACTGGGACTCGCAGGGACAAGCGTTACCACCAAACCAATGACTTCAAAGCGCTCACTATTGAGCCTAGAATGCCCAGAAAAAGAAAGGTCACTGAGGAACCAGTGACTGGTCAAATTCTCGATTCTTCCCTAAATACATTGTCGCAAGAGAAGAAGCTGCATGAAGGTGAGTTAGCGATAACCCTGGGAGAAATAGAAGAGTATCAATCATTACTGATGCGCTTTCCAAACAACAAGCAAGAGATACAACCACTATTTAATTCGGCAAGAGAACGCTCAGCCAAGCTATTAGGCAGAATTAATGCGTTGACGAACTGGATGCAAGTGGTGCAAGGTAATACCCAAAAATGTTGAGAACATGGCAAGCTGAATGTGTAGATCAGGCTATCAATAAGTTTTCATCAAATCGACGACCACATTTTTTCTGTCAAGCTACCCCCGGTGCGGGTAAAACGGTCATGGCAGCAGAGGTTGCTAAGCGTCTTTTTCAAGAAGGTATGATTGACTTAGTGCTGTGTTTCTCTCCCTCTCTGACTGTTGCTGAAGGGATGCAAAAGACCTTTTCATGGAAGATCGAATGTTCTTTTAATGGAGGTTTGGGTTCTCTTGGGGGCTCTTACACCTATCAATCCATCCGTTTTTTGGATGAAAACTTCTGGAATACCGTCAGTAAATATCGGGTACTAGTGGTATTTGATGAGATCCATCATTGTTCGTTTGATGATGAAGGGCGATCAAATTCATGGGGTCTAGAAATTGTCACCAAGATTCAAGGCTTTGCTCGTTATACTCTAGCTCTATCGGGTACTCCTTGGCGCTCTGATCGATTACCTATAGTTATGGCCGAGTATTCGGACCTGGAAGGTATGCTTATTTGTGATTATCAATATGGTTTACAACAGGCTGTTGTTGATAAGGTGTGCCGCCGTCCTAAAATCGTTTTAATAGATAATGAACATCTGAGTATCCAGACTGGCAGTAGTAATCAGCATTTTGCCTCCATTTGGGAATGTCTTAAACAATCTGATGTTTCATACCAAAGAGTCATCCACAATGACGATGCGATTAACTACATATTGAGTAATGGCTGCCAAAAGCTGGCGCAGATCAGACAGCAGTCGCCAAATGCAGGAGGTTTAGTCGTCGCCGCTTCTATCAAGCACGCTAAACATATTCAAAAGCGGCTTGTCGAGCACTTTAATCAATCAGCATGCATCGTGACTTATCATCATGATAATCCGTTAAATGAAATTGAGTCTTTTCGTCACTCGAACGTTCAATGGATAGTCAGTGTTGGAATGATAAGTGAAGGCACGGATATCCCTCGGCTACAGGTTTGTTGTCATATGAGTTCGGTTAAAACGGAACTCTATTTTAGACAGGTCCTTGGGAGAATATTGAGAGTTAATGATTCACCCAACCAAGAAGCATGGTTGTATACATTTGCTGAAGAAAGTTTGATTGGGTTTGCTGAAAGAATTGAGCAGGATATTCCTGATAGCTGCATGTACATTAAACAAGAGAATAATGTGCCGAATGCTGTAGATTCACAATGCCTACCAATAAGCACTGTATCGGAAAGCGTTCAATCTAATCGCTCTCAACCAAGCTTACTTAGTTGGGGAAAAGCTTCAGATATCATTAACCCAAATAATGTTGAGCCTACTTTAGCATTGGATGAGCTGAGGTTAGGCCAATTTAAACAGAGAGTCATCGCAGCGTTCACTTAAACTAATTCAGCTTCAATCTGTTTCAATGATTTACCTGAAGAGTTTTTCTAGTAATCAGGACTGCTGCAAGGATAGCCAAGTAGGACGGCTGCGGCTTGCGAGGCACTCGTAAACAGAATGTCTTCAGCCGCAACCAGATGATCTCCAGATGGCGCTAGCACACCTTTTTATTCTAGGTTAGTACCCAACTTCGTATAGTCTTTAAATAAACTAGCCTGTGCAGTTGTTAGCGCTTGAGAGCCTTTCAATACGACAATGCCCTCATCAGTAAGTATTGTTTTAGCATCAACGTTTTTGACCTTCAGTTGCAATAAAGTGTTCTCTTGCACGGCTTTGTTGCGTAATTCC
>NZ_MDAW01000150.1:0-55397 GCF_002875385.1 Vibrio sp. 10N.222.52.B12
ACTATTGGGGGTCAGTTCACAGTGTCTGGGCTTTCTTATTTTTTGGCGTCTTAATCAGAATTAGCGAACATCTTTTTCTTCAATGTCGCTTATTGGTAACCAGTTTACTTCAACGCCTGCTTGGTCAAACATATCTTGGCTCACTTGAATCTTGTCACCCCATCGAGACAAAAAGTCTTCTGATTGTTCTGGACAGCTTACTCGAGCGATCCCGGTTTGGATGATCTTTGCTGCGCAGTTTGGACAAGGGAAGTGGGTTACCCAAATATCACAACCGTCTAAATCGCGTTTAGAGAACAGAATCGCATTCTCTTCTGCGTGTAGTGTTTTGAGGTATTTTAGCTCACGTTCATCTGTATCAACGCTGTCAGACACGCCATGTGGGTAGCCGTTGAAGCCTACCGAAACAATGCGGTTCTGTTTAGTGATTACCGCACCGACCTGTGTAGATGGGTCTTTACTCCAAGACGCCACTAACTCAGCCATTTGGTAAAAACGTTTCTCCCATTTAGAAATCATACTCATCCTCGGTCGAAAGCTTTGAATTAATTGCATGATAACCCATTCTGTTTAAAAAAATAGTCAAATCATGCTTCCTCTCAACGAAGTTTTCACTTTATTAACTCATATAACAATGATTGCGTAAAAAAATGGCAATGATGAAGTGAGTTACCAAGATGATTTTCATGTTAAACCACGAACATGATCGCAACATTTTTAGCGCCATTATTACTATGTTTGCGAGTCGTTTCATCAGCTTACACTTTGAAACATATTCCCTTATTTCTCTTGAAGTTTTCGGACAAAGCTCCCTGTAAGGTTAGGGTATTGTCAATTGAATCCTGTTCTATAAAGACGGTATATACATGCAAAAGAAATCACTCGTCGCATTAATGGCGGCAACAGCTATCCTCGCGGGATGCGGAGAAGCAAACAATGCCCAGAAGGGGAGCCAAGCTCCTCTTGTTGTGACTCAGGATGTCACAATTATCGACTACCAGCCGAGTAAATCTTACATCGGCCGCATTGAAGCAGTAGAAGATACGAATATTACGGCACAAGTCTCCGGCTACCTCGAAGCTCGCCATTTTGACGAAGGTCAAATGGTCGAAAAAGGGGCGCTGTTGTACTCCATAGAGCCTTCTTCTTTCGAAGCTCAAGTGGCGAGTGCTAAAGCGGCACTAGCTCAAGCGAAAGCAGCATTGAAAAAAGCGGAGCTTGATCACCAACGCGGCAAAAACTTGCTTCCTCGTGGCAGTATTTCGCAATCCGAGTTTGATGCATTAACGGCAACGTTACTTGGTGCTCGTGCTGAATTGGAAGCCGCAAATGCACAGCTTAAACTGGCGGAAGTTAACCTTTCTTATACGCAAATCCGAGCGCCATTTAGCGGTCGCATCAGTGACAGTAAAGTAAGTACGGGCGATCTACTTTCTCCATCTTCTGGCATCCTAACGACACTGGTTAGCTTAGACCCAGTACATACTTCATTCAGCGTGAGCGAACGTGAGCGTTTAACGCTTGGAATGGATCGTATCAAAGGTGATGGGAGTGCTGAGTCGAGTGGGGTAGAGGTTCAACTTGAACTTGAAAACGGCGAGTACTTCGAGCATCTCGGTCAGTTGGATTTCTTGGGTAACCGTATCAATACTCAGACGGGTACGATTGCTATGCGTGCTTTGGTGCCAAACCCAGAACAGAAATTACTTCCTGGTCAGCATATTAAAGTGAACTTGCGTGATAAAAACGCGAAAGACGTGATCGTTGTACCACGTCGTGCGGTTCAAACTGACCTCGAAGGTGACTTCGTTATGGTGACGGCAGAAGGTAATGTTGCTGAACGTCGCAATGTGAAGCTTGGTCCACAAGTCGAGCAGGGCATCATCATTAATGAAGGTCTAGAACAGGACGATACGGTCATTACACAAGGTCTGCAACGTGTGCGTAACGGCGTAGAAGTACGCATTCAAGCACCTGCTGAAGACAAGCAGTAGGAGGCGGAATGTTAAGTCGTTTCTTTATACAAAGACCAAAGTTTGCACTGGTAATTTCGATCATTTTGACGTTGGCAGGTGCCATCTCTTTAGCGATCCTACCCGTTGCTGAATATCCTAAAATCAGCCCGCCATCGGTGAGCGTGACGGCGTTTTACACAGGCGCGAGTGCCGAAGTGGTTGAACAGGCGATAGCCGACCCCATAGAGACCTCCGTCAATGGCGTAGAAAACATGATTTACATGTCTTCGAAAAGCGCGAATGACGGTTCGTACAGCCTAAATGTCACCTTTGATGTAGGCACAGACCCAGACATGGCTCAGGTTAACGTGCAAAACCGAGTGTCACAGATTGAGTCCAAGTTGCCTCAAGAAGTGCGTATGGTTGGTGTCACGGTGAAAAAGCGTTCTCCGGACCTGTTGATGGTTCTGAACTTCTACTCGCCAGATGGTAAGTATGATGACAAGTTCCTTATCAACTACATCAACCTGAACGTGAAAGACCAGTTAGCGCGTGTTAAAGGCATCAGTGAAGTTAACGTTATCGGTGGCGGTGAATACGCAATGCGTGTTTGGTTGGATCCAGAGAAGATGGCCAACCTCAACCTGACCACGAGCGACGTATACGCTGCGTTAGCTGAACAAAACGTTCAAGTTGCTGCGGGACGTGTTGGCGCTGCTCCTTACAATAATCCGCAAGAAGTTCAGTTTAACCTAGTGACCAAAGGTCGTTTGGAAAGCGTGAGTGAGTTCGAAGACGTGGTTCTTCGTGCCAATTCAGATGGTTCAACGGTGTACCTGAAAGACGTTGCTCGTGTTGAACTTGGTAAAAAGTTCTACGACGGTAACGGTAAGTTCCGTGGTCAAGACGCTTCTATCGTGGCGCTGTCTTTGCAATCGGATGCGAATGCACTGGAAAGTGGTAAGGCGGTCATGGACTTGCTGGATCGCCTAAGTACGAACTTCCCTGAAGGTATGGCTTACGAAACCAGTTACGATACAACCGTATTTGTTGCCGAATCGATTAAGGGGGTTGTCAAAACACTGATTGAAGCAATCTTGCTGGTAATCGCAGTGACTTATCTGTTCTTGGGGAGTGCGCGTGCAACCTTAATTCCGGTGGTGGCCATTCCGGTGTCGCTTATTGGTACCTTTGCCATCATGCAGGCCACAGGCTTCACCATAAACACAGTAACGCTATTTGGTTTGATTCTCGCTATCGGTATCGTTGTAGATGATGCGATTCTGGTTATCGAAAACGTGGATACCACGATGGCGAAAGACCCGAGTATTTCACCGCGTAAAGCAACCTTGATCGCAATGAAAGAGGTGACGGGTCCAATTGTTACGTCGACTTTGGTTCTATTAGCAGTATTCCTTCCAGTTGCCATGCTTCCGGGTATCACTGGCATCATGTATCGTCAGTTTGCACTGACCATCTGTATTTCAGTTGTTATTTCCTCGATTAACGCACTAACACTGTCTCCAGCGTTATGTTCGTTGGTATTGAAACAGGGTGGTGGCAACACGGCAAACTGGTTCCAAGCGTTTAACCGTGGTCTTGAGCGAGTGACTGCGCGCTATGGTCAAATTGCTGGCTTCTTAGTGAAGAAGTCGATCCTACTGATCTCCTTCTTCTTTGTTGCGGTTGCTGCAGTAACCTTCTTTGCGAAAACGACGTCAACGGCGTTTGTACCCCAAGAAGATAAGGGCATCTTGCTGGTTAACGTGCAACTTCCAGATTCCGCTTCGCTTTCTCGTACTGAGGAAGTGACAAATGATCTGATGAAGATGGTGGAACAGGAACCGGGCGTGGATGGTGTTACCGTTGCGAATGGTTACTCATTCATGACAGGTGCCGCAGCATCAAACGGTGCATCTCTGTTTATCAAACTGCATGATTGGGATACGCGAAATGGTTTAGATGGAGAGCACTCTGCCAATGCGATCGCGAACCGTATTAACGGTCGAGCTGCAATGGAGCTTCCTCAAGCTATCGTCTTTGCCATGGGACCACCTGCGGTTCCGGGTATGGGTGCGGCATCTGGTTTTGAATTCGTACTTGAAGATACGCTAGGCCGTAGCCGTACAGACCTATCAATGGTTATGGGCGAGATGATTCAGGCAGCTAACCAAGCGCCTGAAATTGCTTACACTTTCAGTACGTTCCGTGCCAACGTTCCGCATTACTACGTCGACATTGACCGTGAAAAAGCGCAACAGTTAGGCATCCCACTGTCGTCTATTTTCCAAACTCTACAAGGTAACCTTGGTTCACTTTACGTGAATGACTTTACCATGTTCGGTAAGAACTTCCGCGTAACCATGCAGGCAGACAGTGAACACCGTAACAGCATGGAAGATTTAGAGCGTTTCCACGTTCGTTCTTCTGGTGGTGATATGGTGCCGTTGAGTACGCTAGTGAGCTATGAGCAAGTGTTTGAACCGGATGTAGCATGGCGATACAACATGTACCGCAGTGCCATTATCCAAGGTCAGCCAGCTCCGGGTTACTCAAGTGGTGATGCCATTGCTGCAATGGAACGCGTTGCGGCAGAAGTTCTGCCACAAGGTTACACTTACGAATGGACGGGCATGGCCTACCAAGAGGTGCTAGCGGGTAACCAAGCGATTTATGCGTTTGCGTTGGCGTTGATCTTCATTTATTTGTTCATGGTAGCGCAATACGAAAGTTGGACGATTCCACTTGCAATTATCCTAGTGGTGCCAGTAGCGACGTTGGGGTCCTTCCTCGCATTGAACCTAACAGGCACACCTCTCAACTTGTACGCGCAGATAGGTCTCGTCCTACTCATAGCGCTCGCGGCGAAGAATGCAATCCTTATTGTGGAATTCGCCAAGCAGGAGCGTGAAGAGAAAGATGTGGATATCGATAGTGCGGCTGTTCAAGGTGGTAAACTGCGTTTCCGTGCGGTGAACATGACTTCTTGGTCGTTCATCTTGGGTATCTTCCCGCTGATCTTTGCGGCGGGTGCAGGTCACGTGAGCCAGAACTCGTTGGGTATCTCGTTGATAGGGGGGCTACTCTGCGTGCTGCTAGCGGGTACTTTCTTGATACCAGGCTTCTACGCATTGGTACAGAGAAAGCGTGAGAAAATCCATGGCGGGAGTACCAAGCTTGTTCCTCTTGATGATGAATAAACGCTGAGTTCACTCTGAAAATAAAAAGCCCGATGCATGTGAGTGCCTCGGGCTTTTTGTTGACGTTGATAGTGAAAAGGCATCAGTTGCCAAGCTCTTGGCACTTGCTCCAATCTTCGACGTTTTCATATGGGCTCAAATCTTGTGACGCTAGGTCGAAGTTATTGAGCACTTTAAACATCCCTATACTCTCACTAGGATGAGGGCAGAGCGAAACAGGCGTATTCACAGAATGCTTAGTGATTGTTGCTGTCTATACGTCGCGTGTCTTAAATTTAGCGACGGCATCGTCCATATCATGAGCTTGTGCAGAAACCGAGTTCACCTCGTGCAAACATTCTTGGGCTGACTGCATGTTATTTTCGGAAATTACATTCAGTTCGGTGATCGAATCACTGACTTGGTTCATCACAATGCCTTGCTCTTCAATAGCTGATGCAATGCGCTCCGAGTTGCCTTGAATCGCGTTCATGTCGGCAATGATTTGTTGTAAGCTTGAATCCAATTGTCCTGATGCCGATAGGGTTTGTTGCCCTTGGTCATTACATTGATCAATATCTGAAACCACCATCGACATTTGCGATTGAATGTCTGACACCACGCGAGTAATCTCCTCTGTCGATTGATGTGTGCGGCTTGCCAATGCACGAACCTCATCTGCAACGACCGCAAAACCGCGTCCTTGTTCGCCAGCACGCGCCGCTTCAATTGCTGCGTTGAGAGCAAGTAGATTAGTTTGTTCTGCAATGTCTTGGATGATGTTGACTGCACCACCAATTTTCGCAACGTGTTCGTTCAAAGAACCAATCGATTGTTGGCTATTAGACAGAATGCCCGTTAACTGGCCGACATTCGTTACTGTAGTCTCGACGACAGTACGACCTTGTTCTGCGTTGCTTGCGGCTTGATGGACGCCCTCTACAGCGACGGATGTGCTTTCTGAAATCTCTCCAATTGTCGCCACCATTTGCTGTACAGCGGTTGCCATAGAAGAGGTGTGGTCAGCTTGTGCGTGGAATTGCTCCATCACACCTTCAAGTTCGCGGTGCATATTGTCTGTGCTAGCAGATAACTGTGCGGACTTTTCTTGGGTGCCATGGATTAAGTGTTCTAGTTTATCTAATAGATCATTTAAGTGGTGACTAATGTCTACCAGCTCATCTTTGCCTTTTAGCTCAGAACGTAAACTCATATTGTTGCTTTCACTGATGTTTTTTATCGTGGCTAATAAGCTGCTGACTCGTAAGTTAATAGACCGAGATATCTGCATAATAAGGGCAAATATCACCACCAAAACCAGCACAGTGATGCTTTGCTTCACGATAGCATTCTGAGTATCGCGTTCTTGAGCCGCATTGGTCAGTGCTGAAGAGAACGTCTTAAATTGTTCTTCCACAGTATGAGAGAGGGCACGAGTCTCGCCCAATAAACCTTTATTGTAAGCAACACCTATGGTTCGTTTCTGAGCGGAAAGCTGACGCGCACTCTCAATCAATGCTGGTACATATAAGCCTTGTAATAGGCTCTCATTAACTTCGCCTGCTTTTACGAGTTCATCGAATTGAGTCAAAGCGATCACTTGTTCGTGATTAGCGGTTATCTTGGCTTCAGACAGCGCTTGCTGATACGGTGCAAGCAACCCACTTTGGTCATCCAATCCGAAACGTTCATAGGCCGCTACAAGTTTTTGAAACCCAGTTTGATAAGATAATAGGTCTTGTTTGAATTGGTGGCTAGAAGGGAGGTCATAACGGTTAAGAATGCCTGCCAATTCTTGTTCGGTACTAAGGAACTTATCAACGTTTTCGTCAAACTTACCAAGGTATTTGTTGTTGCCGCGCAATAAAAAGTCCTTTTCGTTACGGCGAAGGTTGAGCAATCGGATTTCCAAATCTCCGACGAGTTTAATCGCGTGGTTGAGCTCTTGGCTTTGGTTAGCGAAGTGTGACGAGGTGGCCAACAGGGTGACGATACCCAAAATGGCGATCACTCCTAGGGAGTAGAGCTTGTGCCTGATAGTCATAAAGCTTGTCCTGAATAGTTGACTAAAGTAAGGAGCCCAAAAAGGTTCCCAATGGTTAGCTCTGACGTTTTTAGTACAGCACTCTTTGGCGTTGCTGTTTTTTTGTCGCTTGCTTGTTTTTACTATCAAGTCTGCGACGTTGCGAAGCGCGTGTTGGTTTGGTTTTAATACGCTTCTTATCCGTCCGGCTAGCAGATTGGATTAACGCTTGTAATCGGTTTAATGCGTCTTCTTTGTTCTGCTCTTGCGTCCGAAATTGTTGTGCTTTGATGATGATCACTCCCTCTTTGGTGATCCGGCTATCTGACAGCGCAAGTAACCGCTCTTTATAGAAATCCGGCAATGTGGAATGACGTACATCAAAGCGCAAATGTATCGCGGACGATACCTTATTAACGTTTTGCCCACCATTTCCTTGAGCGCGGATGGGGGATAATTGGATTTCCCAGTCTTGAATTGTGACGGAGTTCGAAATTTTGAGCATGTTTACTAAATGCCAATATGGTTTGTTGCAATGGCTGATAAATTACCACTAGAGATGTATAAATAGAAGAATTGACATGAACACGATAGATTTAAGCCCCTACAAAGGTCTGATTTTCGATATGGATGGCACATTGATTGATACTATGCCAGCGCACTTGGCCGCTTGGCAAGCAACAGCCGATCGATTTGACTTCCCATTTCATCAAGACTGGTTACACAGCTTAGGTGGAATGCCAAGCTTCAAAATTGTAGGTGAAGTGAACCGTGAGCATGGTTTGTCTCTTGATCCTGAAACTGTCTCTCGTTTCAAGATGGAAACCTTTGCAGAGATGGAACTGCATGGCGAAATCATTTCCTGCACCAATACGGTTCTTGACCAATACTTTGGCGAAAAGAAGATCGCGGTTGGGACTGGCAGTCAACGTGACAGTGCACTGCGATTACTGACGAAAGCGGGTATCTTGAAGAAGCTAAACGCAGTCGTGACGGCTACTGACGTAGAAAATCACAAACCCTTCCCAGACACTTTTCTGATGGCAGCAAAACAGCTTGGCTTAAACGCGAAAGAGTGTGTGGTATTTGAAGATACCGAGCTTGGCAAAAAAGCCGCTCATGCCGCGGACATGGATTGCGTCATGGTGGAAGGGGATAAACTGGTATTTTACCCGAAAGCTTAATACAGCTAATCACTTTCAGATTACTTGGGTATAACTTTATCTGATAGAAAAAACGCCGCGATAATCGCGGCGTTTTTGTTTTAATTTTTATTTTCTGTTTTCGAAATTTAACCCAGATAAATAAAAACTGTATTGTGAAGATAGTCAAAATATCAATCTGATAATAAAGTAATATACTCAGGCTCTCTATAATTGTTATTTTTAATTATTACAATCCTTAAAAGGATGCATTATGAAGATCTCACAAAAGGTTTTTGTTGTTTCAGAAAATCCTGAGTGGTCTGAGTTGGTTATTGCGGGTCTTTCACACAGTTTTAAAGCTTATACATTTTTTATTGAAACTTCTGTCAATAAACTTTGGGGGTTGACAGAAAATGATCTGGTTATTTATGATCGTTCTACGCTAGGAAATCCATCTCTTCATTTAATTTCTCCAATTACACGTGGAGGGGCTTGGATACTTGTGAATGCAAATCAACAAGACTTAGAAGGTGTTAAGGGGCTGATTTCTTTGGGGTGGTGTGGCTTGCTTGAGTCAGATATGACGTTAGAACTTCTCCATAAAGCCACAAGGATGGTTACCTCTGGTCAGCTTTGGTTTAGTCGAGAGGCAATGTCTTATTCCTTGAGAAACATCGTAAGAGGGCAATCAAATACTGGCCTGTCCATGGAAGTTCTTGGTACGAAATATGAGTTGTCGGGGAAAGAGCAAAAAGTATTCTTATATTTAGTTCAAGGTTATTCTAATAAGGAGATTGCGGTTCAAATGAACGTAAGTTTAAGCACAGTTAAAACTCATGTATCACATATTTTATGTAAAACAGGGAAGCAAAGTCGTAATCAGCTTGGTGCTTTAATGATGGAGTAATTGTTGTTTTTATTGTTCTAAATCAATTTTATTTTTTTATGATACTTTCCTCATTCTTTATTTCATTATTGCTGGTCAGATGACCGATAGGAAAAAAGTTAATAAGGCGTACATTTATCTCGTCTACTTAATTCAACTTTTGGTCTAAACCGCAGGAATAAATGTAAAGGAGAACAATCATGAAACGTTTAGCAGGTTTTGCAGCAATGGCG
This sequence comes from Vibrio sp. 10N.222.52.B12, assembly GCF_002875385.1. NCBI lineage: Bacteria > Pseudomonadati > Pseudomonadota > Gammaproteobacteria > Vibrionales > Vibrionaceae > Vibrio > Vibrio sp. 10N.222.52.B12. The sequence goes on from NZ_MDAW01000150.1 coordinate 9,422, forward strand.
TTACTTTTATCGGCTGGTGCCATTGCGAACCCTTGGGTCGTTGGGTCTGACGAAGGTCGTGCAGACTTTTATGTCAAGTTCAAAGGTGAAGTGCCTAAGCGTTGTGAAATGATGACTTACGGCAATTTGGACGTCATTAATTTCGACTTGACCAAATCATCTGACACCAAAGAATTTGGCTTTAAAACATGGTGCAACTCATACGGTACTAAAGGCATTGTCCAAGTTGACCCGTTCGGTTTTACCAACAGTAATGAAGATGAAATTCCAATGGAGTACAGCTTCAATGGTGAAACTAAGCTAAAAGACAAAGGGATTGACACTACCGTTGCTCGTATCCATCAAGTTGTTGAAATTAGTAACAACCTAGATAAAACGATGACTGATGAGCACAAGCTTTCAATTACCTCTAAACCTCAAGCTGGTGCGCGTTGGGGTGAATACAGCGGCGCGATGTATGTGACTCTATTCCACATGTAGAAAGGAATGTGCTGAGGGAGGCTCTGCCCATCCCTCAGCCATTATGTTGTATGAAAACACTTCGAATATTATTTCTTATCTTGATTTATATGCCAGCCCAAGTGTTGGCTTTTGAGCTTTTCCCTATGGTGCAATTTCTTTCCGATTCAGGGAAAGAGACGACGGTATTTTTTAAGGTAACCAATACCTCTCTTGCTCCTCTGCCTATCGAAGTGACTGGTGTTAAGCGATTGGTCGAATTCAACAATGAAGAGTCGCTTCTTGAAACCGGTGACTTGATGATCTTTCCACCGCAAGTTCTTATTCAACCGGGGAAATCTCAGACCATTAAAGTGCAATATATTGGTGCACCTAAGGGCGTGGCAGAATCCTATCGCTTGATCGTGAGCCAATTGCCACTCAAAGCGAATGAAGTTGAGAAAGATGCCATACAAATGTTGTTCCGAATCGGAGCGCTTGTATTTGTGTCTCCACAAGATGCGCAAGACCATTATTCTAGCGAAATCATTGTGTCCAATGGCAAGAAGCCGAACCTGAAAATTAGCAATACAGGTTCAAGTGTTATTGAGCTAAACAAACACACTTATTCGGTTGATTGGCAAGGTCAGACTAAGCGTTGGGACTGGGAACAATTAGAACCGGTTCTGCCGATGCAATATCTCGTACCAAATCAGAAAGTTCTGGTGAACGTCGAGTCACTTCTTGTGAACTAACGACCCCCCAGTTTTCATAACGTCACTGATATACACGGAAGGTTACAATGTGGCGCGCATTCGTCGTATCGATCGCTGTCCTTATTTCTGGGGCTGTATGGGGAAGCTCTTACAGCCTCTCTTTGCCCCTAGTATATGAGCAAAATCAGCTTGGCGATCTCCCTGTTGAAATACACGGTATGGCTCTAGAACGCGTATCTGTTGATGTGCTTCAAAATTTGCTTGGGCCGCGAGTGAGCCCAGAATGGTGGCAGCAGTTTTTTGGCTCAGAATCATCAACATTCGTTGATGTCGCAACGCTCGCTGAGCGTGGTATAGAAGCCACTCTCAACACTGAATCATTGTTTATTGACGTCCGCCTCTCTGCGCAAATCCTTAGCGAGCAAGATATAAATCTATCGTCTAGTTACCCCGATTTTGTTCCCTCCGAAAGTGGCTCGCTAAGCTGGTTAAATAGTTTTAGTTTTGCCTATAACAATTATTGGCAAGAGAGCGTTGAGACTTGGGACACTTCGCTGGATTGGCTGTCACAAGGCAACATCGGTGGTGCTAATGGTGTTAACTTTCTTTTCGCCAATTACCTCGAAGTGGATAACGAAACAACAAATTTTTCCCGAGGTGAGTGGATTGCTTTTTATGACAAACCTAACCTACCAATGCGCACATCTGTCGGCGATGTGATCAGCGGTGAGTCCGGACATATTTATGGAATGTCACTGGGCGGTTTTTCTGTTGAGAGTCGATATGCAGACTTGCAGCCGGATCGTGAGACAAGCCCAGAGAGCAGCCAGCAGCTTGTCCTGCTTGAATCTGCTGAAGTGGAAGTTTATGTCAACGGTGAGCGAATTTCTGGTGGGCGATTAGAGCCGGGGCGCTACAACCTTAAGAACCTGATTTTAGATAACGGTGCGAATGATATTACGGTTGTCGTTAACTATGTTTCTGGTAAGCAGGAAGTATTACGCTTTACTCAATTTTATAACGCTAAGCTGTTGAAAAAAGGTCTGATTGATTACTCTTTTTCTGTTGGGCAACCAATTACCTATGACAATCGTCAAGTTGAGTATCAAGACGAATGGGTGGCAACAGGTTATATCGAATATGGTGTTACCGATTGGTTGACGACAGGAGTCAACGGTTTGTATGCCCAAGAAGCGGCAATTTGGGGTGCATTGACGACATTTAAGAGTGCAGTCGGTAATGTCACCGCGCGTTATTCATTCAGCTCTGCAAGTTCAGACGAAGATGGGTGGATAACATCTCTTGACTACGAGAACAGTATTTTTGGCAGTGGCGAAAGCCAGTCGCCGAACTTACGTTTTGCAATTGAAAAATCGGATGACTTTCAAAGTAAGCCTTGGCAAGAGTCTCAAGAGGGTAACTCATATACGCAGTATCTCGCGAATTATTTTTGGCAAATCAATAGTGAGTTAGATCTGACGTTAACGGGGCGTGTCACGCAACTTCCGCCGGATGACGATGAGTTGAGAGGTTCTGTGTTGCTCAATTGGCGGCATGGTGGTTTTACCGTAGGGGTTGGTACCGAATACGAAGAATCCGAGCGTTATAACGAACCGGATACGCGTTTCTTGTTTACCTTTGAATACAATTGGTATTCGGATGAGCATGGAAATCGTATAGGTCTCTCTTACAACAGTGAGAATGAACGAAGCCGAGCGTATTTTAGTAATGAAGGTTTGAACTATGTCGGTGATTACGGAGTGAGAATTGAAGCGGAGCGGGATGAGTTTCGTGATACCCAACGCGCTCAACTTAGCTACACCGCAAACCGATTCAGAGCCGAGTCTGAAGTGAGTCGTGATGTGGTGAGAAAAGAAGATACCGAGCAATACCAAGCTTCAGTGCGGTTAGCGACAGCAATTGGTATGGTTGACGGCGACTGGGGGTGGGGACGTGCAACCAGTGGGCCATTTGTCGTTGCAGAGGTACACCCAACACTGGGGGAAGCGACAGCGAATCTAGATGTAGACTCCCAAGGAAGGCCGACAGCGATAGCAACCCAAAGCATTGATGGTCTGGTCTCTATCTCGCAACCTTATGCTCGTTATTCGATGGATTATAACGTGATGGGTTCTCCCGTTGGTTATGACTGGGGGGATGGCAAACTTGAACTAATGCCTGCGGCAGCTACCGGATATTTGTTGACGATAGGTTCCGATGCGTCATACACCGCGAGTGGTTATTTGAAGCGTCTTAGCGGTGAACCTATCGAGTACCGACAAGGGCGTGTGTTGGTTGATGATGAACAAATTGAGTTTTTCACCAACAAACAAGGGCGTTTCTTCATTCAAGGACTGAGTCCCGGTAAATACTTGGTTCAACTTTACGGTTTGAGCACCCAGCCAATCATTATCACGATTCCGGAATCTGATTCGAGCTTGATTAATTTGGGCGAAATCAAAGTGGTGCTGAGTAATGACAAGTAATCAAGTGCATTGTACTGCTAAGGAAAGGGTGAATAGGATGAACACGATAAGTTGCAGTGATGTCTTAACAATCGCAGGAATGTTGCTTGTGACCGCTTTTACTTCATCAGTGGTGGCAAGTGATATCAATGAAGCTCAGTGTGAGGGTTCGTTTCAAGTGAGTATCAATGATGTGCCGTATAAACTGAAAGTGGCGCAACCTGACACCCTGTGGTTTCAAGGTAAAGTCGAATTAGATAACCGCTTGGTCAACTGTGTAAATGGTATTGCCATCAAACCATCAAATGGTTGGCAGCAGGTTGTTACAGGGCCTCAAGGTAAGGTGAATTCGACAGTTTTGAACGCACAAAGAAAAAGCTTAAATAGAACTCCTCAAGGTGATTTTTTATTACCAAACCGTGGTGGCAAACAGGTCGATTTTTGGGTGCAAGTGCCAGAGGGTAAAATCATGCAGCCTGGGAACTATCGAGCTGATTTTGAACTGTCTCTGTTTGGTAAGCAAGTGGACGCAGTCGTCAAAAATGCCAGCCTTGATTACACCATAAAGCCTTTCGTTCGTGCGAGGATTGAAGCTAAGTCTAGCTCTCGCATTTCCGTATCGGGGGCGAGAATCACCGTGGATATGGGGAACCTGACTAACCAAAATCATAGAGCGTTGGATATTATTGTGATTAGCAATGCATCGGTTAAACTCGAGCTCAATTCATTGAATAACGGCCATCTTGTTAATACTAGGAAACCCACTCACAAGGTCCCTTATACCACTTCGTTGCAAGGGCAGAATATCGACTTAGATAGCCCTATATTTTTAAATACTCGACGTGGTAATCAAACTCGATTCAACATGGCTTTTGAAAACAAAGCTGTACCCGGAGCCACCGCTGGGCAGTATGAAGATGAGATGACGGTAAGTTTGATTGCATACTGACTACAATTGGATGTTGAGTTCATAAGCTAAGCCAATAAAACAAAAACGCCGCGATTATCGCGGCGTTTTTTAGTTTATGGAGAGGTTATTGGATATCCAATAGCTCCACGTCGAAAATCAAGACGCTCGCTGGTGGGATTGGGCCTGAGCCACTTTTCCCGTAACCTAGTGTACTTGGCACGAACAGGCGGATTTTTTCGCCAACAACCATGTACTGTAAACCTTCTTGCCAACCCTTGATCACTTGGTTAAGACCAAATGAGATCGGCTCGCCACGATTTACTGAGCTATCGAATACCGTACCGTCGATAAGTGTACCGTGATAGTGTACTTTTACTTTGCTGTTCGCTGTTGGGTGGACTTCACCAGTGCCTTTTTCTAGTACTAAGTACTGTAGGCCACTTTCTGTTGTAATGACGCCTTCGGCTTTGCTGTTTTCTAGCAAGAACGCTTGGCCTTTTGCAAAGTTTTCATCTGCGACTTTATGGTTTGTCCAAGTGCGGTAAATAAAAAAGCCAGCTAGGATGAAAATGATAAGAGGAAACAGAAATTTAGACACAATTGCTCCTTGTCTTATTTTGGTTGTTTTAGCAGATAGTTGATGGTGTCAGCCATTGCTTCAACGGTTTCATGACCACCAGTGATCACTTGGTATTTGCCGTTTACGATAAAGGCAGGTACTGAGTTAATCTGACCACGAGTTGTGATTTCTTCTGCCTTTGTAATGAACTTAAACAGCTCAGCTTGTTGAGCTTCGTCCAATTGGTATGGGCTAATTAAATTACGAGATTCAAATACTTTCTCTACTGCTGCTTGACGCTCATCAGTCGTCGCTTCTGACCCCATTTGGACTGCTGCAAACAATTCTTCCATGAATGCTTTGTCTGGTGTGCCATCTAATTGCATAACCGCTGTGTAGAAGATGATGGCACTGATTTGCGCGCTTTCATTGAACGTCACATGCATTTTTTGCACTTTCTGTTCAGTGAGTGATTCGATTTGAGGAACAAAGGTTTCCATTGTACGGCAGTGACCACAGTTGAGAGAGAAGACTTCCGTCAGTGGGGCTAGGTCATATTCCGTCAATGATGTTGGCAGTACTTCGTATTGTTTACCTTGTTGTGGCTGAGAATTGCCGTTATCACAAGCAGCAAGTGCCGCTACTGCGGCAAAAAGGACAACGCCTTTAGAAATGGTTTTAAACATGGGTGACGCTCTAGATTGTAAAGTTATCGATAGTTTATCGGTTAACGTTATCAACGAAAACCATTAAAACGGCTTGTTACACTAAAGTGAGACAATCGAAGAAAGTTTAGTCAAAACATAGTTATGGCGCGTGGTTTGTTGCCCTAAATCGTGTTAGCGGATGTTAGCTCATAAAATTTGGTCGCAACTTAGTGATGTGCATATGATGGGATAGGCGGTTAAACCTTTGGAAACACCGATAAATTGTCGAGTAAAAGAAAACATTGGCACGATAGGTGCTTGTAAAATAGATTAGAAAAACGAAAGCACTAAAGTTTGGACATTTTGAGCCGACACAGTGAGCAGGAATTCATTCTACGTTGGTAACAGTATGAAGCATTGGTTTTTAGTTGCATGCGGTATGTTAGCCGGATGCACCAGCATGGATCCTAACATGGTCCCAGGGGGGAACATTCTTGATACCGCCCCTCGAACAAATTCAGAGCTAAGACATCCAGAGTGGGGTTACGCACCTACTTCTTATGTTTCTGCACCGAGACAGACTACACAAGCGACGAGTTCGATGGGAAAAAAGCCACAGGGCGTGATGTCACTGGAGATGTTTTTAAATAGGCATCAAATCGCCCACGAAACCATCAGTGGCGAGCATCTTATGATTCGGTTGAAAGAGCAGGTTCATTTCCAAACTGGCTCAGCGAAGCTCTCTTCGCAATCTCAAGATTGGATTCGTAACCTAGGTCATTATTTATCAGGCAGAACGGATGTCGATGTCGTGATTGATGGCCATGCGGACAGTACAGGTGCTGCAAGTTTCAACGACAGTTTGTCAGAAAAGCGAGCTCGTGAAGTCGAGAAGCAATTGTTGGCGACGAGTTTACCGCGCCAGCGCGTGTTTTCTCGTGGCTTTGGAGAATACGTACCACAATGCAGCAACGCGACGTCAACTGGTAAAGCTTGTAACCGTCGAGTAGAACTAATGTTGATTGTGGATCAGTAAACAGAATAATGTTTTCGCATCAAAGAAAAGAGGCACCAATAGGTGCCTCTTCTACATCCGCCAATGTTCTTAGGGGGAACTAGGCAAATTCTTTTTCAATGTATGTCACGATGTCTGAAGATTCGTAAAGCCATTGTGTCTCGCCATCTTTTTCAATACGAAGACACGGTACTTTAACGCGACCGCCACCTTGCTCCAGTGCTTCACGATGTACTGAGTCATTTTTTGCGTCACGCAATTCGATGTTTACTGACTGGCGTTTCATCGCTCGACGAACTTTTACGCAAAAAGGACAGGCTTCAAATTGGTATAGCGCGTAATGTGTGGCTTTTTCGTCAACACTTTTTTGAGCTTCTTCGCTACGTTTAACGCCACGAGGAGAGAATACAGCATTGAGAAGTAAAATGATTTTTCCCAAAATCCAACGGATAAACGTCATAATGATCCCTTGATGTTCAATGGATGAGTGTCCTTTACGAGGCATGCAACGAGCTCAATAGTTAAGAAATCGTTGCATGTATGTAGGGCGTAGTCTAGCAGGTGTCGGGTTTTGACAAAACCATGTTTTTTATGAGGAAAAGAGTTGCCTTAACCAACCAAATAATCCATTCGATTTGGCTGGGGTTGCTTCTTTACCAAGGTAGAAGCTCTGCATTAAGTCGGTACGGAAAGCATCGAGATCCATACGTTTAATTACGAGTTCGTGCTGAAGGCTTTCTTGAGTTTGTTCTGCATGATCATGAGCAAGACTAAAATCCATGTTTAAGTAGCCTTGCGTATACAGCCATAGGTGAGTGATGAGTATTAAGTCTTCTGCGGACTGATTAGTAAACTTGTCTGCATGCTCATCGCCTAAGGTATCACTCAGCGCTTTCTGCATATGTTGAGAAGACGTGGAATGCTGCTCGTACAGTGCGCTGGCTTCAATATGAGACTTGGTCAAAAGTCCAAGTAAATGCAGGGCAGGCGCCGTTTCAGGCTTGTTTTCACATACTCTAATGAACAATGGGGCTTGTTCTTTGGTCCAACGTCGTCTCGCGGCTTTATGCTCGTTAACGAAAGGGATGTTTTTGAACCCCATTTCTTGGATCAGTTCATTAAGAGGCGTCATTACTTTGTAATTCCTTCACCGTCACTTCGACGTGTTGTTCGTTTATATCAACGAAAATTGAGGTGCCGGTAATCATAACAGAAAGGCTAGTGCCGCGGTCAAGGTGTTGTGAAATCAAGTCGATAGCGTCGTAATCCAAACTTGCCACATCAACAGGAAGCATGCCAAACTTGCCTGCCATCTTGTCCCACCAAACGGATGCTTTTGTGTTGTAGGTATACACTTTTACACGTTTTGCTAAGCGGGTTGCTTTCTTGATGCGGTCCGGTTCTGGCTCACCAATTTCAATCCAGTGCGTGATGCTCTGATCGTCTTCCACCCGCCACAAATCCGGTTCTTCAGTTGTTGAAAGACCTTTCGTGAACTCTAAATCATCTTTTGCATTAAGACAGAAAGCCAAAATACGCGCGAGCATGCGTTGTGGTTTCTCTGAAGGATGAAGGGCGATGGTTAGGTTCTTAGAGTCGTAGTGGTCGTTGTTCATATCGGAGATTGCGATACGAAACTTGTAAATTGTCGGTTTTAAAGCCATAAGGGTATCAATAAATTAAGGGCAAAAAAATAGCCAGCTTAGAGCTGGCTACCATATCAAAATCTTAAAGGATTAAACTAGAGTGATTTTCTCAGCTTGTGGACCTTTTTGACCTTGAGTGATTTCGAATTCTACTTTCTGGCCTTCAACAAGAGTACGGAAGCCGTCACCTTGGATTGCAGAGAAGTGAGCGAAAACGTCAGGACCGTTTTCTTGTTGGATGAAGCCGAAGCCTTTAGTTTCGTTGAACCACTTAACTGTACCAGTAGCTTTGTTAGACATGTCTATTTCCTAAATATCTAATTTATGTAAATCTTCGCCTAATACGGCGCTTATAGCGTGGAAAAATAAATTGCTATTGCGTACCACAGGACGGGGGAATTACGAGTAATCCAACGAAATGTGAAAACAAAGAACTTTCTTTCTAGCCGTGAGAGAGTCTAGGTTAAATACAGGCAGAGTCAACATATATTGGTGCTTATAGGGCAAATATTTGTATTTAGTCACTTTTTAACCACTGTATTTTTGATGAAATTTCAAATAAATGACGTTGTTGTGAAGTTTTTGAAGAATAAAATGAATTTAATTCTACAAATTTGACTATTTTCGAAAATTATTGTCCAATCTGGTTCGACCATTGCGGAGGACTTATGGCAACGAAAAAACCGACTCCTCAGCTGAATGAATGTCATCAAGATACCGAATTCGGCCGAGGCGAAATCAAAGATAACGCACTAAAAGCAGTAGTAACCAGCCAACTATTCAAAACTCGAGTAGTAAAAGCAAAGAAAGGGAAAGGCAGTTTTAACAGAAAAGCGAAACATAGAGGCAAAGAGCCCTATTCAAAGTTTTCACTACAGTGGATTTTGAATAGGGCTTTTTTCATGGCTGAAGCATCGATGTTGGCTAGCGTTCAATTTTTGGCGAGTAGATAGAGTAAGCGGTGATTTGTCCAGCAACGATGGCCGAGAACATAAACAGGGCAGAAAGACCAATACTTGGTATTGGTAGAATTGATTGTTCAAACACAGATTGACTTGCGCTAACCAACACGCGACTGCCTGGAACCAAAATGATGATGCCTTGGACAATGTAAATGGACCCCGTTAACTCCATCTTTTTCGCTATCCATGTACCGTATAACGTGATCAACACGGTTGTTACCCATGTGCCTACCACCCAACCACTTTCAAATCCAAGGTAGAAAGGTCCCCACATCCCGAGCATAGCAACGGGTAAGCCCAATAGAATATCGATCAGACGGGCATTAAAAATCACACCCAAACAAGCAGAGATTAAAAATAAGCCGCTGATGTGCATCCAAATCGGGATCTCGTTGGTATACGCGATGGACTGGGCTTGCCCCCAAATCGCCTCGCCAATATTGAGACCCATAGTGATGCCGACAAACAGTTTGATCAATGTGAGTGCACATTGTCCGAGTAAACTCGTTCCGGAAACCAAATCATTAAATGCTAAACATTCAAGTGAGTTGGCGATAGATAGTCCCGGTACAAATAAGACAATAGTCGCGATGCACAATGCCCAAACGGGTATAGGTAAACCTGTGCTGGAAAGATAGGCAACGATGATGCCTGTAAATAGGGCGGCGATGAACTCGACGGCTATTGCTCGTCGAGCCCGACAGACCTGCTGACAGCCCCACACCATAAAACCGAGTAAAAATGCAAAACCAACCGCTTCTAATGTGCTACCAACTAACATTAAATACGCTGGCGGTATGCCCATGTTCGCAAGCGCAATGACCCAAGGCGGATAGCCCGCAGGTTCAGGAACGGGGTCGCTACTCGGTTGGTTGATCCGGATAATGGTGTTCGCTAACAAGCTTAGATTAATAGAGGCAGGTTTTAGGCGCTTAAGAACCACAGCGTTGTTGTCATCGGGAAATTGATAGTTGATCGCAGTCGGTGTCGCTTGGATCATCACATCGACGCCATGCTTTTGAGCATAGTGTTGAGTGTACTTCTCTACCTTGTATGGTGCGCAACCACTGCGGTGCAATGTATCGCCAATTTCGACGATTTTGTTAATTCTATATTGAGAAGGCATAGCGAAAGCGAAAAATTCGGGTCACAAAAAAATTGCGCGTAAGTTAACAAAAACCACAGTTATCGAGCGAATAATCATTACATTTTTTATGTTTTTTTGTGGGCTATGTCAGGTGTTTTCGCTGCTGCATAAAAATTCTAAGCAAACGTTTGAGTTCTACCATACTATTCTCGATATAAAATTCATCACAAAGGCTTATCAATTGGCAGTAACGAATAGTTAAAAAGTATCATTTTTGAGAAAATGTGTATTAATTTAGATTCATATCAATAAGGTGTTCTACCAGTTTGATAAGTCTCTGCTATATCTTAGGTTCGATTGAAGTCTTAGACGAGATGAACCTAAGGTTGGCGAAAGTTTGTATGTACCTCTTACGTTATAGTTCTTATGGTTGGAAAAGCACAAAGCTGCTCTTTTTAACGCTGGTGATGACGGTGTTGTACAGTGCTGCTTGTTATAGCCATGATTCGCAGCAAGATACACTTGTTGTCGCCAATTCTAAAGCGTGGAAACCTTTTTCTTACCTAACGCCAGATGGTGAACCTCAAGGCATTCTTATCGACTTTTGGAAAGAATTTGCAGCTCGAAATCATCTACACGTAGAATTTCTACTCTTAGACTGGGAAGCATCGTTACAAGCCGTGAAAGAGGGCAAGGCTGATATTCATGCCGGGTTGATTTATTCACGAGAGAGGGATGCCTATTTAGACTTTGGCTCGGTGATCATGCCAATTGATACCCAACTGTATATCAACAAGGACATACTGGGCCTTGAAATCAATGCGGTGCTTAAGGGCGACTCGGCAATGGAAGTGGGCATCGTAAAAGGTGGCTACGAAGAGTTCTTTGTACGGCAAAGATACCCGAAAGCAACACTCACCCTTTATGCAAATAATGATGCGATGCTGCGTGCCGCGGCAGAGAAGAAAATTTTCCTATTCGTAGCTGATATGCAAGTCACTAATTTTTACATGGCAACCGTGCCGGAGGGCCTGACATTCGTTCCTGCGTTGCATCTTTATAGTAAAGACTTAAGAATTGCAGCAGGAGTTGGCAGCCCTATGTCCATTGCAAAAATTTCACATGCCTTTGAACGAGTGCTAGAAACGGATAAAGATCGCATCTTAAGCCGCTGGATACATGTGAAAACCGTATACCCCACTTACCTTGTCCCCGTTGCCGTTTTTGCTCTTATCATAGCTGCAATGTTTCATATCTTTTCATTAAAACGAACTGTCGAGTTACGGACTCGGCAGTTAACGCTCGCCAACCAACAATTATTCGAATTGACCCTGACTGATCCTTTGACAAAGCTCTACAACCGCCGTCATTTGATAGAGCAACTTTCTACGCTGAGCGCCATGCGCAGCAACTTGACTGTGATGGTGTTTGATATCGATGACTTTAAGTCGATTAACGACCAGTTTGGTCACCTAGTTGGGGACAAAGCGATCGTCGCGGTTGCGAATACCGCGCAATCCGTTACTGATGAGCGCATGACGCTTGCTCGTATTGGTGGTGAAGAATTCGCTTTGGTGACAGCAGCACTCTCCGCGGAAGAAGCAGAAGTGCTTGCTAGGGAAATTTGTGCTCGGATAAACGATTTTCCCATATTGCTAGATGGAAAAACTATGCACGTTAGTGTCAGCCTAGGATGCGCTTTCTATCCAACATTCGATGCAAAATTAAGTTTACAAGACGCAGATCAACTTATGTATTGCGGTAAGGCCAATGGTAAGAACCGCGCTGTTTTTCAGATCATTAATAGAACTAACGTTGAGCCGTTACTTCGTAAGGTTCAGTAAAACTTTGAACCACCTCTCGCTACCCCCTCCATCTCGCTTGCTATACTGATTTGAACCTACTGTTTTCATTGTTATTTTTTTAGTAAATCATTGTTTTTCTAACATTGAGGTATGTCATGTATAAAGCCTTATTATCTCTACTTTGTGTTACTGCTTCATGTTCTTTGCATGCGGAAAGTGCCTCCGACATTGTTAAAAAGTCAGATCAAGCAATGCGAGGCGACTCGAGCTACAGCGAATCAACAATGGAGATTGTTCGGCCTGATTGGACACGTTCAATGACAATGAAAAGTTGGACTAAAGGAACGGATTTATCGCTCGTATTAGTGACAGCACCGGCCAAGGACAAAGGAAGTGCCTCGTTGAAACGCCAGCGCGAAATGTGGAATTGGGTGCCGAGTATTGAACGCGTCATCAAAATTGCGCCATCTATGTTGAGCCAGTCGTGGATGGGCTCAGACTTCACCAACGATGACTTGATCAACCAGTCTTCCATTGTGGTCGATTATCAGCATCAATTGAAAGGCGAGGATACATTTGATGGCGATAAGGTTTGGGTGATAGATGCGGTTGCTAAGCCCGATGCTCCCGTGGTTTGGAGCAAAGTAACGTTGTGGATTTCCAAATCGACCTATCTGCAGCGCAAAGTGGAATTCTACGATGAGTTTGATGAGAGAGTGAACGTGATGACGACTTATGATGTGAAAGAGCTCGGCGGGAGAAAATTGGCGACCAGAATGGAAATGCAGCCGCTTGATAAGCCAGAAAACAAAACCGTACTCATTACTCACCAAGCGCAGTTTGATTTTGATATCGATGACAGTTTTTTCTCTCAGCAGCAAATGAAGTCTTTACGTGATTAGACTCATTTGATGGTTAAGATCCTTGTGAGGAGATAGACAAATGTTGGTGAAACTGGCGTGGCGAAACTTATGGCGACAAAAACGCAGAACGTTATTGACTGCTTCTGCATTGGCTTTGGTTTTGTTCCTTTCTCTCATTACTCGTGCTTTCCAAGAGGGCAGTTATAGCGCCAATATTAAAAACGCGGCCAAATTCTACACAGGGCTCATTCAGTTACAGAACCCAAAGTTTAGTGATTCCTCAAGTATTGATGATGTATTGCCGCAAACCAGCACCTTCATTTCAGCGGCGAAAAGCAATCCTAATATTGATGTGGTATTACCTCGGGTAGAGTCTTTTGCTTTAGCCGCAAAAGACGAACGCTCAAAAGGCGTGATGGTACTAGGCGTTGAGCCTGAAGCTGAAGACCAGTACTCCAATATCAGCGACAAGTTGATTGAGGGAAGCTACATCCAATCGGGGCAAAAATCAGTGCTAGTTGGTGGTGGTTTAGCGAATTATTTACAACTCAAGGTTGGTGATGAATTAGTACTTTACGGTGCCGGTTATCGAGGACAGACCGCGGCAGGTTTGTATCAAATCTCGGGCATTCTTCATTTTCCTTTGCAGCAGCTTGATTCTCAGTTGGTGTACATGCCGCTCGATACTGCGCAAAACCTGTATTCATTGGATGACCAAGTCACCGCATGGGTTTTAAATACTGAGAGTCTAAGAGATCTACCTGATACCGTTGAACAGCTTAAAGCCGAGTATGGCGATAACGTAGCCGTGAAAGATTGGAAAGAGCTGTCGCCTGAAATGGCACAGCAAATCGCCTTGGATAAAGCGGGCGGTATTTTCTTGATTTATATTCTCTACGGCATTGTTGGTTTTGGCTTGTTCGCGACAATCTTAATGACGACATTAGAACGCCAACGTGAGTTCGCTGTTATGTTGGCAACCGGAATGTTGCGCTCCAAACTCGTTCTTCTGCTCACGATAGAGTCTCTGTTTATGTCCATAATTGGCATCATTATTGGGCTTATTGTGAGTGCTCCCGTGTTGGGGTATTTCTATTTTAATCCAATCGAAATTACCGGCGATGCCGCCAAGCTCATGCGCGAAAGTGGTTTTGAACCTATTGTGCCCGTTTCGCTCGATCCACATTTACTGCTCAATCAAATCGTCGTCGTGCTGTTCATTCTTTTGTTGTGTTTGCTTTACCCAATGGTTCGCATGCTTCAAATGCCCATTGCGGCAGGGTTAAAAGGAGGTGCTCATGCTGGTTAAGTTGGCGTGGCGTAACTTGTGGCGCAATAAGTTGAGAACCTCAATTATGCTCGGAGCCATGGTATTTGGCCTGATGGGCGTGGTTGCCATGATGGGTTTCATGAATGGCTTGGTCGATAGCATGATCAAGAACGCCATCTCTTGGCAAACCAGTCATTTGAAGATCCAGCAAAAGTCCTATTTGGTCAATCCTGAGCTTAAAGATGTAATTCCCGATGCGGATAAGATAACCAAAGTGTTGGCGAGTAACCGAGAAGTGAAAGCCATCTCTGAGCGATTTCTAGCAGATGGCATGATAGCGTCGGCGCGCAGTACACGTGGTATTCGCATCAACGGCGTTAATATCGAGCAAGAGCAAAACATCACGCCACTCTCGAAACATATTGTCGACGGGGAATGGCTGAGTGAAGAAGGCAGAAATTCGATTTTGGTTTCGAGCAAGATAGCCGAACGATTGAAGCTACGCGTTGGTTCCAAAGTCGTACTCACTTTGTCTGATGTGAACGGGGAGGTCGCAGGCGCGGCATTTCGTGTTCGAGGTATATTCAAAACACCATCGACAGGATTTGATGACGGGAATGTTTACGTCCGCAAAGCGGATCTTGAAAAGGTAGCGGGGCTGAGTGGCACGCACGAAATTGCGATACTCCTTACTTCTAATAACGATGCTGAGCTCAAGCAGTTACTGGAGTTCACCCATTCTATTTTACTGCCGGAAAGTAAAGACTTGCTCAGTGTGAGACCTTGGCAAGAGATCCAACCTTTGCTCTCGACCATGATGAGCACAATGGATGTTTCCAACCAAGTGATGCTGGTGGTTTTTGTGCTGGCGATGACTCTTGGCATCATTAATATCATGCTGATGTCGGTGTTTGAGCGTACGCGAGAGTTCGGTGTGTTAATGGCTGTAGGCATGCAAAAACACAAGATACGCTTGTTGATCGTTTTCGAAACCTTGTTCCTCGGATTAAGCGGTTGTGCGCTTGGGTTACTCGGGAGTGCAATTATGCTTAAGGTGCTAAGTGTTACCGGATTGTCGCTGGCTGGCATGGCGGAAGGGCTAGGGGCTTATGGCGTGGATACCTTGCTTTATCCACGGGTATCGATAACGGAATATCAAATGATCATTGTCGCGATTTTTGTTGCCAGCCTTATCGCAGCCCTGTATCCCGCACGACAAATTTTGAAGCATCGACCTGTGGATGCCATGGCGGAGAAAAGCTAATGACCATCAAACTAGAAAACCTAACTAAGATTTACAACGCCGATGGTGATTACCCTGTTCACGCAGTGCAGTCGGTAGACCTAGAGATTAAGCAGGGTGAATTTATTGCGATCATGGGACCATCCGGTTCGGGCAAAACGACGTTGCTGAACATGATTGGAGGTATTGATGCCCCAAGCTCAGGCAAAGTGGAAATCGACGGTTGCATGATTTCATCGATGTCAGAAAAAGAACTGATTGCCTATCGTCGCGATAATATAGGCTTCATCTTCCAAGACTACAGTTTGTTACCTGTGTTAACCGCGCTTGAGAATGTGGAATTCGTCATGCAGCTGCAAGGTAAAACCGAGCGAGAGTGCCGTGAACGTGCGACGTCTTTACTTGAACAAGTAGGGTTGGCGGAACAGATGAATAAGGTGCCAGGCAAAATGTCTGGTGGGCAGCAACAACGTGTTGCGGTTGCCCGTGCTTTAGCGCCGAAGCCTCGTTTTGTCATGGCGGATGAACCTACTGCCAATCTAGACGTCAAAAGCACCGCGGAGCTGCTCGACATTATGGAGCAACTTAGCGAGCAAGAGGGGACGACGTTTATCTTCTCGACCCACGATCCGCGGGTGATAAAACGTGCACACCGAATTATCGTGTTTGAAGACGGCCGTTTAGCGCGTGATTTCAGCAATATCGATAATCGCGCAGAGAGGTCGCATGCATAGAGCTATTTCCCATTTGTCTGCGACTTGCACTAAAGCTATCCGATTGAATACTTACTTGCCCAGAACAAAAGTAAATGCAGTGTTTATTAAGGCGTTAAGTCTTTCATTGCTTAGTCTTCAGGCTGGTCCTGCCTTGTCTGCTGTTCCCGGGTTAGAGCCTCAAAAGTCATGGGATTTGGATGGTTACATCAAATACATGGCAACCTACAGTATTCCTGATGGCACTGATAATACGTTCGATAACTTGATACACAATCGACTTAACTTTGAATACCGTTTTTCCTCTAGCTGGCGTGTGAATGTTGGGCTACGAAATCGAGCACTTTGGGGCGATTCTACCGACTTTCCTGGCTATGCCGATTTGGTCGCGTTGGATTCTGGTTACATGGATTTAAGCAAAAACTGGCATGAAGATGATGTGGTCATTAACAGTCAGCTTGATCGTCTATATCTCACTTGGCAGCAAAATGACTGGGGAGCGCAACTAGGGCGCTTTCGTATCAATTGGTCGATGAATACGATATGGAATCCAAACGATATCTACAATGCGTATTCGATTTACGATTTTGACTATGAAGAGCGGGCAGGCACGGATGCGGTCATGCTGAGCAGAAAGCTGGGCTTTGCCGACGGCGTAGATTTGGTGTTTTCACCAGCTCGTCAGTCAGGGCAAGACAGTGCCTCACTGCGTTATTTCGCCAATCAATCGGGATGGGATTATCAGTTTATTGCAGGGCGAGCTCGGATGGATTACGTACTCGGTGCTGGTTTTGCAACGGATGTGTTTGATGCGGGTTTTCGTGGAGAGCTCACGTGGTTTGATCCCATTGATCCAGAATTTGAGGGTGAACCGACCAGAAAAACCACAGTTGCCAGTATTGAATCGGATTACAGCTTTGGCGGCAAACGCAGCTGGATGGGGCGTACAGCGTGGTTATTTATCTCTGAGCCGCAAGATGCATCAAGCGCATTGGCGTATTTGAACCTTCCTCTCGATGCAAAAACGTTGAGCTTTACACGAAATACATGGTACGCCGATGTGAGCTTTGACTTAACACCTCTAAACCGCGTCACGTTTTCAACCAGTTACTACGATGATCATTCCTATTTCCTTGGGATATCGAGTAACTACTCCCTTGCTAATGACTGGCAATTGCTCACGGTAATCCAAAGCTTTAACGGTAGCAGTGGCAGTTTGTTTGGCGAAGTACCTGCGACTTTGTTGTTTGCTAATATTAAATACAGTTTTTAAATATATGTTTTAAAAGTGAATTTATTTAACAGTTAGTAAGTGAAACTCTGCTATCAACTCTGATGTAAATACGATACTGAATGCTGCTCCATAAATACCAACCCGCTCACGCTTTGACAGTTGAGTGCAGGGTTGATATGAAATTAAATGCAATTTCTTGGTAAAGCTAAAAAGCCTTGTCTACACTCAACGTAAAACGAATGTTATTCGTTGGGTGGTATATTAATTGAGCCACGTAGAAAAGTAGCCAAAGAGTTACACAAATAAAGTTGGCTTTATAAGGACGGGGAAATGAACAACGAGTGTTTTGCTAGGTCCCGAGGTGTCACGGATGAGATGCCAATGAAAGAAACGCTTTCTGCAGGTAAAGATCCTTACGCGCATTATCTAAAAGACATCGTGGGGATTGATTTACTCTCTCGAGAAGATGAACTGCATTACGCCAAGCTTAATCGTGCGGGTGATAAAGAAGCGCGCGAGGTCATGATTGAGTCTAACTTACGTTTGGTGGTGAAAATTGCAAAAAGCTACTTAAAACGTACTGGTAACAATTTCACGTTGCTTGACCTAATTGAAGAGGGCAACATCGGCTTGATCAAAGCCATCGATAAGTTTGATCCAGAACCAGGCTTCCGCTTTTCGACCTATGCTGTTTGGTGGATTCGCGAAAATATCGAAGCGGCATTGATGAATAATGGCCGTACGGTTCGACTCCCTGTTCATGTTTGCAAAGAGATAAACAGCTTAGCATCCAAAAAACACGACGCGAGTAAAAGCATGAGTAAAGACATCTCCATTGCAGAGCTATCTAACTGTTCTGGGGTTAAAGTCGAGCGAGTTGATGAATTGGTTGCTTTGAGTGGCTTTATTGATGTTTCTACCACGGTTGATTTGCAACATGCGCCATTCGTTCTTGACCATTGTGAAAGTAAATATACGCCAGACCCTGAGCAAGACTGTGAAGATGAGTGTTTTACTCAAGCGTTAGAGCACGTGGTCAATACATTGCCGATAAAGTTACAACAAGTCTTAATCCATCGTTTCGGTTTGTTTGAACACAGCGTTAAGACTCTTTCTGAAGTGGGTGGTTTGCTAAATATCTCGAACGAACGAGTGCGCCAAATGCAAATAGAAGCGGTTGAGCGTATTCAGAAGCGTTTGAAATTTGATGGGTGGGTGTAGTGAGATTGCTAATCTCAGAAGAACGGTACGTAGGCCAGCGAGTTAGCTGGCTTTTTTCATTGTTCAGTGGACAGCAACAGCAGTTGTAATTGCGTTTTAGCGGTTTGTTCTCGAGTCCATACACTTAATACTCTTTTAAGGGCTGCTCGATAAACTCTATTTTTAAGCAAAAAAGCCAAGGTGGTTGTGTCTTTGCTCATGACATGACTTTGGGTTTCAACGAGCTGCGCTTTGTTTTCAATTTCAATACGTTGAAGATTAAAATCAGGCAAGAAAGCACTTTCATACCAAACGTCAATAATCTCTCGGATCTCGAGTTCCTCCTCCGGAATATCACAATCCTGAAAATCATGGCTGTCTGGAATCGCTGATAAATAAACGGTATCGAGTTTGTCAGCAACGAATGTGTACATTTCATCCCTTATCATACGTCTTGTCCATGCGAATCATCTCTTTGGTCTATATGTTTGTCAATTGCATTCATTAAGTAATGCTGGATTTGTGAATAAGCGCCACAGTATTAACTTAAGCTGTTTAAGTATTTGTCTGTTAAGCCAAAATATTTCAAGTTGCCGTCTGGCTCTAATACCAAACTCATGTTCGAAGTGGCGATCAAGCTCGGATCGTTGGTAGAGAACACCACGGTTTTGTTTAGCAATTTATCGGTGAACAAGCGGTTGAAGTACTGGGCATTTTCTTGCTCAGCGCCATTAAATGGCTCATCGATGATGATCAGTGATTGCTCACAGCTTCCAAGCCCCAGCGCGAGGCGCAATTTCTGTTGAATACCGTTAGGTAAATTCTTGCATTTATCTACGCTTAGCTGAGTGTTCAATCCTTCTGGCAACCACGCATCCAGTTCGAAAAAGCTCACCATCTCTTGCATCTTTTCTGTAGGGATGAGTCCATTATGCAAGATGAAGTTAGTCTCCAGAGAGCCTTCAAAAATATGCAAATTAAACGGGATGTAGTTAATCGAGGTTCGGTAGCGATAACTGTTGAACTGTTTGATGTTGTAGCCGTCTACCGACACTGCGCCTTGGTATCTATCCTCTAAACCCGCAAGAATGGAGATTAGCGTGGTTTTGCCGCAACCAGTCGGTCCGCAAATCACCACTTTCGCCCCTGGGGCAATTTTAAACCCGAGATTGGTTAAGCCTGTTGCCGCGCCAGTGTAGCGATGGCTTACACCGCTGCCGACAATGCTGCCTTGGAACAGGCGAATAGGGGGGCTTTTCTCTAACGTTAGCTTGTCGTCATTCATTGCCATCAGGTTGTTGATTTGCGCAGAGGACGCCTTAATGGATTGGAATTTGGATATGGAGTTGTAGATACCCATTATCGGACCTAACGCCTTCCAGACTAAAATTACGGTTGCAAGCATGGCACCAGCGTCAGACGTTCCATCCATTACACCAATAACCGCGGTCACGATACTTGCGGTACCTATCACCTGAATCAAACTGCCACCTGCGGCTTGAACCTTGCTGTTGGTGACGGCAACGTTTTCTGCATCGTTTGTGCTTTGCATGTGTGAAGCGCTGAAGCGAGATTGAATAACGCGCAACAGTGGCAAGCCTTGGATGGTTTTGATGCCGCGAAGAATCTCATTCCATTGGTAAGAAACCATGGCGTTGGCGCGAGAGCTCTTAGACGTGGCTTGTGAGTAGATGTAACGAGAATAAACACAGAACACCAGCATCAGAATCAAACCCGCCATGACGACCAATGCAGCGGTTCCTGACATGATGGCAATCGCGACAATGAACACGATAACAAACGGCATGTCGAAGTAGCTCAAGGTTGATTCTGCCGTTACTAATCGGCGGAATGTGTCGATGTCTTTTAAACGTGCCAACTGAGAAGACACGCCGGCGGTGGATGTCATCGCATACGGGAGCCATAGCAGCTTGGATATAACCGCTTGAGAAATGTGTACCGCCAAGTCCTTACCTGACGTGGCAATGATGTTGACCCGCATTTTCTTAAAAAAGTATTCCGAGAATCCAACAATCACCGCAAACAACGTGAGCCAATAGAGCGTGGCTTGCGAGCTAGACGTCAAGGCGAAGTTGTACACACTCATGATAAAGAAGGGTTGGAGTGCGCCCAAGATACTGATCACGAAGCTGAGGATAATCAGGCTTTTGAGTTCATTGTTGTAGCGATAAAACGCGTATTTAATCCAGTTACTGCGGTCTTGAGATTCTGGTGGCGGCTCTCGGAACAAGCGGGAGTATTCGCTGATCGAGACCAACAAGCACGGCTTCTTGCAGAGCGGGTATTCAATGGTGTTGTTATTGGTGTAATCAAACAGGATCAGTTTGCCGTCTTTGGTGCCCAAGAAAATCGCAGTGAGGTTTTCTATCTCGATAAAACAAGGATGAGGGTGCCCCTCGATGTGCTCCAATGTTTTTAATTTGGTGACGTCACAACGGTAACCAAGGCGTTCAATCGTAGCGATAAAACTGTCGCTGTCTTTTGGTTTAGGGATAAAAGCGTCACTGAGGATAGAAGGTGTGCCTTCCCACTCAAGCGCAATGAGGGTGTAAGCTAAACCACGAATCAAAGGTGACTGATTGTATCGCTCGTCATAACTGCGAGCCTCAAAGTCCAACAAGCGCTGAGGGACATTATTAAAATCAACCAAAATACTCATTGGTCACCTCCGGTAAGTTTGACGCGTTTGAGGCGATGATTGAGTTTGTCCATCTTATTGCTGACGATGATTAGGATTTTGTCGTTGGCGCGATAGGCGGTACTGGTCAAAACCAATCGAGCAAAGTCGTCGTCATAAACACAGTCGATGTCGTCGAAGATCAACACACGTTTGTTCGCAAGTAAGGCACGCACTAACAACAAGGCATAAGCGACTTGGCGTGAGAATGGGTTGCGTAAATGTCCTTTAAGCTCGGTGTAAAAACCTGCGGGAAGGGCATCGATTTGTGCTTTGATGTTCATGGTTTCGCAAAGCGCAAATGCGGTGTTGTTTAAGCTCGGGCGGAAACAAGTCAAGTTGTCTATGATGGTGCCTTCGACGAACGAGCTGGTTTTGTCGACCATGAGCACGCTATTACGCCAGACGTTGTAGTTGACGTCATCGAGCGGTGTCTCGTTGATTTGGATATCGAGCTTGCTGTCGGTGTTTTGCCGCGTAATGCAATTGGCGAGGTGGGTTTTGCCTGCGCCGCTTTTCCCCGTTAGCAAGTAAGCCTGACCGCGTTCAAACTCGATGCGTTGCTTTTCCGAATACTTCACCGAGATGCGCTCGACTTCTGTCGTATCATTTTGTTGTTCTACAGATGCAGCAAGCTCAAGCAGCTCGGCGATACGTTGAATATGAAGCTTGTTCAACTCCCAGCGGCTCACCGTGCGCATCACTTGTTGGTATGGGGCGAAGTAGCGGTTGGTAAGCATGATGATGGCTGCCATGATGCCTTGGCTCGATTGCATGTTGATAACTGCCGTTGCCAAAACTACCACCACACAAGCAATGGAGAGCTGTTGTATGAGCGACAAGATAAGGCTGAAGTTTGATTCGATTTGCTCGTATTTGATGTTCTCGACTTCACGCTCTTCCACCATTTGTGTCATGAGGCTCTCAACGCGATATTCCATATTGCGCGCTTTGATATCGAGTGGGCTAGAGATGATCTCGATGATTTTTGAGGTGGTTAAGCCTTCGATGTCGGATTTGTTTTCTAGGCTGTTGATTTTTTGCTTGGAGAGGCTGAGTGCGAACACCGCCAAAATGATGGAGGCGAGCAAGATGGTCACCCCTGCCCAGATGTTGATCAGACCGATAATCAGAATGGTCAGTATGCTGACGGCAAGGTTGATCAATGCCCGTACAGATTCTCCGCCAAAGAAGGATTTAATTTCTGGAATGGTGGCAATACGTTCTAGGTATTCACCAGGTTCTAGACGACGAAACTTCGATATCTCAGCCAAACAGATGGATTGAAACACCTTGTTGGTTAGGTTGGTCTCGAACTGCTTCATGATCACCGACGAAATCTTCTCTTCCTGATTCTTTAAGTGATAATCGAGGAAGATAGTGATCAAGATAATGGCAAACAGAAGAAACAGCGTGTCTTTGGCTTGGTTAGGTAAAACACGGTCAAAGATAATCAGAATCGAAAAGGGCAGCACTAAACCAAACAGTGTTGAGATGACCGTTGAGAAAGTCAGATAACACTTGTCAGCGAAGTTAATCTTCTGGGAAAAATGCTCAGTTTGCATTGCGACCTCCTTTCTTAATCGATGGTTTGGAGAGAAGGTGTTTTGGAACTAAGTCTTGATTGCTTCTGCCTTCGATATCGCTCATCAACTGCATGATGCTTTCGATAGATTGCACCGACAACATGCCTTTGATTTGCTCAAGATTGATCGATTCAATGATGTAGTCATAACGTGCGCTCTCGTAATCACGTAGCGCGCTAAACAGTTTACTTTCCGCTGCCAGTAAGTCGGTAATGGTTCGCGTACCAAGCTGGTAAGCGCGTTGAATGCCTTTGTAGGAAGCGTAGTTTGCACGGATGATGTTCTCGTAACTGCTGATGGCGCGGGAGAAGTCATTAATGTTGAGCACCGAGGTATTAACGCTATTGCGCGTCGTGAACAACGAATCTTGGTACAGCAGCTCGGTTCGCTCGATGCCAGTCGACGATTTTTGATAACCGTAGTAATCCGAACCGCCGGAGAAAATTGGCACATTCAAGTTTAAACCGACGCTGGTGGAATTACTGTCCCCTGTTGCGGTTGGGTCGGTTCGGTCATAGTTGTTCGCATCGTCGTAACGGTAACTGGCAGAGAGCGATACGGTCGGAACGAAGTTTGAACCGCTTTCTTTCAAGCCTCTTCGGCTGCGTTCTACGGTTTTCTTCGCAACCAATAAGTCGTTATTGAGCTTCAACGCTTGTTCAAGAATCGCGCGTTGTTCGGATTCGCTGATTTCTGCCAAAGGCACGCTTTCGTAGATGTCCTGCGATGGGGTGACCGGGAATTGAACTTGAATCTCTAAACCGTTCAAAATTACGCGTCGGTCTTTCTCTAAGGCTCTTAAGCGGTTGGCAATGCCTTCTTTCTGAGCAATTACCTCATACAACTCGCTCGCCGCAGTGTTGCCAAGCTCCACGTTGCGACGCATTTGGCGTTCACGTGTTTCAGACGATTTAAGCTCAACTTTTGTGGCTTTGATTTGCGCGTTGTTTTTCAGGTACTCGAAATATTGCGTCGCGATTTCAGAAATGGTGCTCTGGATTTTGTTCTCGTGTTTGATTTCTTCAATGTTGAAATCCAGCTTCGCGGTGCCGTATTTGAAGATGTCGCTAAGGTTAAACACCGATTGGGATAAAGACACGCTGTAGCTGTTTGAGTTGTAGCTAGAACGCGTATCCGGTGTTCCAGTTAATATGGTCTCGTTTTCATTCCATGTAGTATCAGCGGCACCGTTTAAAGAGGGTAGAAACTTAGAACGGCTAATGTCGATGTTGTATTCGTTTTCCTCCACGCCTTTGTCACTAGCGCGCAGAGATAAGTTGTTTTCCAAGCCGAGTTTGACCGCCTCAAGCAAGGTGGTCGCCATTGCCGAAGGAGCATTGCTCAATGTTAGTGCTGCCAATACGCAGCTAGTTAAGTTTCTGTACCGCCACATATTTGTTGATCACCTTGATGATTTCGTCGTTTTTATAAGGTTTGCTGATCACGTAATCCATCCCAGCTTCGATACAAGCTTGGTGTTCATTACTGCTGGTCAATGCTGTCGCACCTATAATGGTGCAAGGGTTTTGTCCGCTTTCTTGTTCGTATTGTCGAATGCGTTTGGTTGCTTCAATACCGCCCATGCCCGGCATGATGCAGTCCATAAAAATGATGTCCGAGCGCTGATTCATGAAGTGCTGAACAGCGTCTGCGCCATCGCCAACGGTATCGGCTTCGTATTCTTGCTTACTCAAAATACGTTTGAGTAGAATCTGTTGAACGCGGTCATCTTCCACAATCAGGAATGAGCTGTTCTCCATCTGATCTTCAGAGGCTTCCGCTTCCATGATTGCTAACAGATTGGGGATGAACTCATACGGAGTCGCAGGCGAGTTCAGAATCTTGTCGACAAAGGTATGGCTCTCTTGTGCTTGCTGAGTGCTAGAGACCGAAAGCAACAACTTGGTATTCGGGTGATTGCGCAGTTGCGATTTTACCGTTTTGCTCAGTGAGGGCAGCTTGTGTGGCTCGAACGTGTCAGTCAGCATGATGGCATCGTATTCGCCAAAGGTTTTTGCAGCAGAGAAGAGCTCGTTCGGGGTTTGAATTGGCGTGATCTCTAAGCCCAAGTTGACCAGCATTTTGTTCATCACATCAATGCGCAGCTGAGAGTTGGCACACAGCAACAAACGTTTATTGTCGAAGCGAGTTTTCTCGGTGTGGAAGCTCTTGGCTTTTAAATCGAGCTGAATTTGAAAACGTTCCTGATTGCCCGATTGATACCAATGGCTCTCGTAATAGCCATAATCTTTCAGCACGCTTTTCGCCAAATCGTCTTTGGTTGCGGTGTGCTGTTTATGGTCGCTCCAGTGTAGGGTATTGAGCTTGGCAAACGGCACATCCAGT
Organism: Vibrio sp. 10N.222.52.B12; assembly: GCF_002875385.1. Lineage (NCBI taxonomy): Bacteria > Pseudomonadati > Pseudomonadota > Gammaproteobacteria > Vibrionales > Vibrionaceae > Vibrio > Vibrio sp. 10N.222.52.B12. Next base: position 34,825 of record NZ_MDAW01000150.1, read on the forward strand.
GTGGTTAAGAAGTTTAGATTGATGGTTAAGCGGGTGTTTTCGATGTCTGACGCTGCGCCCGATTCAATGGTGACAAGCAGTTTCTTATCGGCTTTGAGTTGGATGGCATTCGATAGCTGTAGGAACAACACCCAGAATAAGCTGGTGGATTGCCCTTCAACACGGTTTGGCAAGTTATCCGAGATAAAACAGTCTAGCTCACCTTCATTTCGCTGCACTTTGGAACTGATGTGAATCATCAATTCAGACAACACATTAAGCAGTGAAAACTCTTTCGATTTGCTCTCGGTCCCTTGTGAAATGAGTCGGTTGTAGTTCTCTGCCAATTCAGACAGGGTATTGGCAGCCGAGGTTATATCTTGCGCCATCAAAACGCCGCTCTCATCGGTCTCTTGAACGAGGTATTGCACGCCGCCGTTAATGGTGTTGGTGATGCCACGAATCTCGTAACCAATCAGAGCATAGAGCTGTTTGTAGAGATCGTTATTGCGTTTTTGCTCTTCGAGTTTGCTGAAAATCAGTTTTAAGTGAGAGTAGATCTGACGCTGCTTCGGATTGATGCTCACTTCATTCAGCAACTCTTCCAACCTTTGTAAATCCAGTTGTTTGAGCTCTTGATAAAGCCCATCGAATTCTTGGTCAATGTCGCGCTCATTCGAATTGGATTTTTTCAGTTTTAGGATTGCCACCAAATTCGATAGCACGGCGATACCAACCAACACAACAACGACCATAAATAGCCAAATGAAGAACTCGTTTTTCTCCATCATTAGGTCGCTCGCATGGTTGTTAAACATGGTGCGATAGTTGTCGTCCATTTGTAGGTAGTTGTTGGTGAGCGAGAGATACAGTGCCAACACATCGTCACGTGTTTTTGAGCTGTCCGAGAAGCGATTAATCGCCAGTTCAAGCTGCGTATATTCGGTCGCGCCCACCAAGCTAAACTCGGTTTTGTTGAGTGATGCGAGAGACTTAAACTGGTCAATTTCGTTTTTCAGAACCTTAAAATCGAGCTCTGTTGTACTGCAATAACGCGCGGTTAAACAGCGCTGAAGCGTTTGGATATCAAGTTCGATGGTTTGGTTGAGTTGTTGGGCTTGAACTAACAGAGGCGCGTTTTGCACTTGCTCCACTGAATCCACTTTTTCCCAAGAAACATACAAATAGAAGGCGAGTGCAGCCAGCACCAAGCTGAAAGCAATGCTTAGGCGCATAACAGGAACGGAAATATTGTAGGAAGGTTTGTTACTCATCCATTACCTCTCATCGAACGCGTCTTCGATAGCCGACATAACCGGCTTCGCAGCGTATTCGATCACCCGACGTGACCCTGTTTTCACGTCGGCGGTAAACTCCATGTAAGGGGACAGTTTGTATTGTGTGCCTCCACGCTCTAGATAGTTTTGGCTGATTTGGATCTCCGCGAGGTAGAATTCAGCGTCCTCTTCTTCATAGGACGAACGGCTGATCGACGCGATTCGACCTTCCAAAAATCCGTACTTGGCAAAGTTGTAGGTGTCCATCTTCACTTTGACTGCCTGTCCAATTTCAACAAAACCCATGTCTTTACGTGGAATCTTCGCTTCGCCATGAAGGGAGTTATTGATCGGCGCAATGTCCGCGATACTTTCCCCCGGCGGTATCACGGCAGAGCGGAAGTTGAAGTGCACTTTATCCACCACACCATCAATAGGGGCGTAGACCACGAGGCGATCCACTTTGTCAGAGTGTTGAGGACGAAGAATGCGTTTTAACTTGAGATCTTTCTTCGCTTGAATGATTTGCGCTTGGTATTCGGAGTTGCGATTTTCCACCAAGTCTCGGTACTGCTTTTCTAGTTTGTCGAGTTGGAAGCGCTCATTCATGACTGACTCATCAAGGTTTTCAATCTCACGCACCATGTTTGACTCTTGAACCTGCATATTCAGAACATCGACATAAGATGCCATTTCTTCTTTATAGAGGGTGTTCTTGATATTGAGCTGCTTGCGAATCAAAGAAAGCTGGTTCTCGGAGCTTTTGCGGCGCTTAAGCATAGAATCAATCAACGAGTTCTTGTGATTGATGTCGTGAGTGATCAACTCTTCATTAGATCGGTTTTTGGAAAACTCTTGCTGCCAGGTATTCATATTTACCTGAACGAGTTCTGGGTATTTTTCGATGTAGGCAGAGAAATCGGGCTCTACCATATCGCGCAGGCTTTCATAACGGAGTTTGTCTAACTCAAGCTGAATGATTTCTGTGTTCACCGTATCGAGTTGAGTGTTTCTATCCAAAGAGCGAATGCGCGCAATAGGTTGACCTTCGTAAACCACTTCGCCTTTGCGCACTAACATTTCTTCGAGAATACCGCCTTCAAGGTGTTGCACTTTTTCTACGTCAGATTCCAGCAATAGCTCACCGCGCACCGACACCACAATGTCGATACGAGCTTGAGACGCCACGGCGATCGCCACCATTGAAAGCAAAAAGATAACCAGCAATGTTTTGTGTACGCTGGTCATCGCACTGGCTAGCACGATCGTATCGTCTGCGGTCACCTTCGAAGACTCGTTGTTGGAAACGAGTGCTTTTCTGAGGTGGTGCTCGATCTGCTTGTTACTCATGCTCCACCTCTGTTATTCATCATCAGTGTTGTTATCGATAGAGTTTTCGATATCTAACAGCTGGCTTATTTGTTTGTTCACGTTATTGAGCTCAGTTTTGATGTCCTCAATCAATTCATTAGGTGCGGGAAAGTGGTGCTTACTTAAATGCTCTAGCTTTGCCATCTTGGGTGGTAAATCATCATCACAAAGCAAGACCAGAATGGTTTTCAGCTTTTTTGAGTAGCCGCTCAGCTCTTCGAAACGGTTTTGTTTATGCAGCATTTCGATGTTGATCGCCGCGCTGCTGAAATCCTTATAAAAATCTCCCAATAGCAATTGCAGCCCTTTGTGGCTGTTGTCGACTGAGCGCAACAGATTCGTCATGTTTATCATTGTTCCACCGCCCTAATTGCTTTAATGACAATAACTAAGGATCTTTAAATTGCGTTTTCAAATTTTTTTTACCTCTTTTTGGTTAAACAACATGAGTATGAAAAAAGTTGGATAAAAAAGTTGGTTTTCCAGAATGGTGTCCTTTACTGCCTCTAAACACGATCAGTTAGCTAATGGCAACGGAGGCTGTAATGGCAGGTGACAACAACCAAAATAACCAAAACAAAGACCTAAATGACGCGGTAGAACAAACGGAAACCAATGACGCGGGTACGCCCTCCCAGCAGCAAAATCAACAAAATACGATTGCTTCGACCGTAGCGACAGGTGCTGAAAATACCGACGCAGCAGACGAAGCCAATCAGGCGATGGAAGACAATCCAAGTGGTGCTGGATCGGAAGAAGAAGCCTCGGCGTCCGGTGGTGCGGTACAAGAAGACACGCCAGAGAGTAGCGGTGGTTCGGATGCCGCTCAATCGAACGTGGTAGACAGCGTGGCATCAGACGGTGGGTCTGGTGAAGAAGCGGCTGGCAGCGGCGGTGCGGCTTCAGGTGCGGGTGCACAAGCTGTTGGTGGCGGCGATGCCTCTGGCTCTGAAGGTGGTTCGGACGCAGAAGGCAATGAAGCACAAGGACAAGCTGTACAAACGTCGGCTGCGCCAAGTGCCTCTTCATCCGGTTCTGAAGGTTCACAAGGTGGTGATAACCTAGATTCAGAAACCACAGAAGAAACCTTTGCGGTGGACGTTCAAGACACCAGTGAAGAGACCACGACGCAAGTAGAAGATGATTTCGACTCAGAAACCACGAGCGAAACGTTCCAAATTAAAGTCGAAGGTGAAAACGACGCGCCAGAGGTAGAACAAGATCTGGCTTACATCATGGATGAAGATGGCACTATTACCTTCACTCAAGAACAATTACTCGAATACGCAAGTGATGTTGATGGCGACGACCTTGTTGCGTCTAACGTCCAAGTGGGTGCGAATGCATCGGTTCAAGATAATGGTGACGGTACGTTCACCGTGGTTCCGGACGCTGATTTCAATGGTGAGCTCGACTTAACGTTTGATATCAGTGATGGTCAAGAAACCGTTTCAAGTTCTATCGATTTAACCGTTCGCCCAATCAATGACGCACCAGTGCCTGAAGATAAAGCCTTTGAGGTGGAAGAGGACGGCACGCTGGTCTTCACCGATGCTGACCTGCTTGCTGGCGCAACGGATATTGAAGGCGATAACCTAACAGTTGAAGGCGTGAGCTACGATGGTGGCGACGGCATCCTGACCGACAACGGTAATGGGACATACACTTTTGCGCCAAATGAAAACTTCAATGGTGATGTGAACTTCAGCTTTGATGTGTCCGACGGCACGGATACGGTTTCTGCCAACATTGATGTAAGCGTCACACCAGTCGATGATGCGCCAGTGTCTGGCAATCTTGCTTACTCGGTGGACGAAGATGGCTCGATTCGTTTGAGCCAAGAACAGTTGTTGTCGCAAGCTTCCGACGTGGAAGGTGATGCACTGACTGCGTCTAATCTTTCGGTAGATGGCAATGCGACGGTGACTCAAAATGACGATGGTAGCTTCACCATCACGCCGGACGCAGATTTCAACGGTGATATCGACATCAGCTTCGATATCTCAGATGGCACGAATACCGTTCAAGCAACCGCTGACCTAACCGTTAATCCAATCAACGATCTGCCTGTTCCTCAAGACCAACAATTCAGTGTGGAAGAAGATGGCACGCTGATCTTTACGGACGCAGACCTGCTTACTGGCGCAACGGATATTGAAGGCGACAACCTAACAGTTGAAGGTGTGAGCTACGACGGTGGCGACGGCATCCTGACCGACAACGGCAATGGGACTTACACTTTTGCACCAAATGAAAACTTCAATGGTGATGTGAACTTCAGCTTTGATGTGTCCGATGGCACAGATACAGTTTCAGCGAATGTGGATGTGAGCGTCACGCCGGTGAATGATCCTCCTGTGGCTGGTTCAACGTCTTACACGGTTCACGAAGACAACTCTATTACCATTTCTGACGCGCAACTGTTGGCAAATTCTTCGGATTTAGAAGGGGATGTCTCGATTGATAGCGTGAGCTACTCTGGCAGCGATGGTGTGTTGCAAATCAATGGAGACGGTACGTACACTTTCTCTCCAAATGAAAACTTTAATGGTGAAGTGACGCTTGATGTTGTCGTCGCTGATGAAGAAGGCGTAACGGATGCCACCACTGCTGGCATTACGGTGCTGGAAGTGAACGATCCACCAGTCGCAGGACCAACTTCTTACACCATTGATGAAGATTCTGTTCTGACCTTCAGTGAGTCGCAAGTGCTGTTGAATGCCTCGGATGTGGAAGGCGATGTAGAGCTTGTTGGCATTAGTTACGATGGTCCGGATGGCATTTTCAGCGTTAACGATGATGGCACGTGCAGCTTCGCGCCAAACGAGAACTTTAACGGGCAAGTTCAACTTGATGTGACCATTCGAGATGAAGATGGAGCTGAAGTTGATACCGTCATCAATGTGAATGTATTGCCAATCAATGATGTGCCAGTATCGGGTGATTTGGCTTACAGCGTTGATGAAGACGGCGCGATTACACTCAGCCAAGAGCAGCTTCTTTCTCAAGCATCTGACATTGAGGGCGATGACCTGACTGCTAGCGATTTGACTGTTGATGGAAACGCAACCGTTACAGCGAACGATGATGGCAGCTTCACGATTACACCAGATGCGGACTTTAATGGTGACATTGATATCCAATTCAACATTACGGACGGCACAGACACTATCCAAGCAACGGCGGATCTAACGGTTAATCCGGTTAACGATCTTCCTGTTCCTCAAGACCAGCAGTTCAGTGTTGAAGAAGATGGCACGCTTCAGTTTACCGATGCAGACTTGCTTGCTGGCGCGACCGATATCGATGGCGACAACTTAACGGTTGATGGCATTAGCTACACAGGCAGCGATGGTGTGCTGACTGACCACGGCGATGGTACTTACACCTTTGCACCAAACGAAAACTTCAACGGCGACGTCAGCTTTAGCTTTGGTGTTTCTGACGGCACTGAGACCGTACCAGCAAATGTGGACGTGAGCGTCACTCCAGTGAACGATCCTCCGGTTGCGGGTTCAACGTCTTACACGGTTGATGAAGACAACGCGATTACCATTTCTGACGAGCAGCTTCTGGCTAACTCTTCTGATGTGGAAGGCGCAGTGTCTATCGATAGCGTGACCTATTCAGGCACGGATGGCGTATTCCAAGACAACGGTGACGGCACTTACACCTTCATGCCGAATGAGAACTTCAGCGGTGATATCAGCCTTGATGTGATTGTGGCGGATGAGCAAGGAGCGATTGACGAAACGACCGCAGGCATTACGGTCATTGAAGTGAATGACCCTCCAGTTGCCGGTCCAACGTCTTACACGGTTGACGAAGATTCAGTACTGACATTCAGTGAGTCACAAATTCTTGCCAACGCATCTGATATCGAGGGTGATGTAGAGCTTGTTGGCATCAGCTATGAAGGCTCGGATGGTATCTTTACCGTCAATGGCGATGGTACTTGTAGCTTTGCGCCAAACGAGAACTTCAATGGTCAAGTTCAGTTGGATGTGACCATTCAAGATGAGAATGGGGCGACCGTTGATACGCACATCAATGTCGACGTATTGCCAATCAACGATCCTCCAGTCTCGGGTGATTTGGCTTACACCATCAACGAAGACAGTTCAATTACGCTAAGCCAAGAGCAGTTGCTTGCCAAAGCGGGCGATATTGATAGCGAGAACCTTGAAGCCATCAATCTATCGACAGATGACAACGCGACAATTCAATACAACGATGATGGCAGCTACACCATCACACCGGATGAAAACTACAACGGCGACCTAGATCTGACCTTCGATATCATTGATAACGATGGTGGCTCGGTACAAGTTGGTCTGGATATTACGGTTAATCCTGTGAATGACTTGCCACAAGCGCAAGATCAACAGTTCACGGTAGAAGAAGATGGCACTTTGCTGTTCACGGATGCAGACCTATTGGAAGGCGCATCGGATATTGATGGCGATGATCTGTCTATCGAAAACGTTCTCTACACAGGTGCGGATGGTGTGCTTACCGATAATGGCGATGGCACTTACAGCTTTGCGCCGAATGAGAACTTCAACGGTGATGTTCAGTTCACATTCGATGTGTCTGACGGCACGGGTTCAACACCAGCATTCATTGATGTCAGCGTAACACCAGTGAACGATCCGCCGGTGGCAGGTTCTACGTCGTACACGGTTCAAGAAGACGGTCAAATCACCATTAGTGACGAGCAGTTGTTAGCCAACTCTTCTGATGTGGAAGGCGACGTAGCCTTGGCGAATGTTAGCTACTCTGGTAACGACGGTAGCTTCGTGGACAATGGCGACGGCACATATACCTTCACGCCAAATGAGAACTTTGACGGTAACATTTCGCTCGACGTGACGGTCATCGACCAAGATGGCGCAACGGATACAACAACCGCAGGCATCGATGTTATCGCGGTGAACGACGCACCAGAAACGTCAGGCATTCAAGCGGAGGTGGATGAAGATAACGCCATCACCATCACGCAAGAACAGTTGCTTGCGAATGCGACAGACATTGAAGGTGATGACCTTGTTGCCAGCAATCTACAAACCAATGATCCAGATGCGACGATCGTAACCAACGACGATGGTTCATTCACCATTACGCATACGGAAAACTTTAACGGTGAGTTGGACTTCACTTACAACATCAGCGATGGCGAAAATGATGTTCTGACCACGCTGGATCTGACCGTTAACCCTGTCAACGATGCGCCAGAAGCGGGCGACGAAATCTTTATTCAAGCGGAAGAAGACCAAACCGTGGGTGTTTCTCTGCGTGAAGAGCCTGCGTTACGTCTCGACCAAGCCCCTGAAAACGGCATCATTGAAGCGAATCTAAATGACGAATGGGTACAGCTAGAAGTCGGGCAGGAGGTGCCTGCAGATACGGAAGTGCGCTTCATTCCAAATGATGAGGCATTAGCCAACGGTACACATACGACACAAATCGGTACGTTTGATGACAACGCGAGTGTGGATGATTGGGGGGATGAAGTTGACCCTTATACGCGTCAATTCACTGATGGTGATTTGACGGTTACCGTTCAGAGTAACGACGACCCTCTTGGTGCTTGGAATGGTAACACGCACATTGGGCATGGTATTGGCGATACTGACCGCCAAGGTTTGAGTGGCGATGAAAAACTGACTGTAACCGTTGAAGGTCAAGACATCAACGAAATCAGCTTCCACCTAGATGGTCTAGGCGGCTGGTTTATGGAAGAGTCTCGCCACTTTACAGAAGTGGAAATTCGAGCATTCAACTCTGAGGGTGACTTGATCGACTCAATGACTTACCACAAAGAAGATCGTGGTAGCTATGAGACGGATTACACTCTAACGGTGAACGAGCCAGTGTCTTACTTTGAGTTAGGAACGATTCAAGGTAACGGTACTTATGTGGTTCAAAACATGACGGTTTCGCAAACTTGTCATGATGAAGCAGTATTTACATCTATTGGTGTGGACGGCACGGAAATCACTGAAACGGTCGAACTGAATATCCGTGAAGGTGACAGTGAAATCGAACTGACCGCTGACCTGCCAAATGTGACCATCGATACCGAAGGTTCTACGCAGTTTGCCTCTGTGGTTATCACAGAAGAACAGCTTCTAGCACAAGCGAGTGATATCGATAGCGATGTTCTTGATATTCAAAACCTAGAGCTGGTGGGGGATAATGCGGAGCACGCGACGTTAACCGACAACGGTGATGGTACATGGACAGTTACACCAGCTGAGAACTTCTACGGTGAGATTGAGCTGGGTTACCAAGTCACGGATGGTGAGCTAACCGACGACAACATCATCAATATCAACTTCGAAGCAGTAAACGATGCGCCAATTGTTTCTGGTCCGATTGTGTTGTCGACAGATGAGGATGTGGGCATTACGTTTAGTGCGGACGATCTGCTTGCCAATGCAAGTGATGTGGAAGGCGATGCGCTGTCTATCTCTGATATCTCTTACAGCGGTGATAACGGTGAGCTTGTCGACAATGGCGACGGCACTTACACCTTTATGCCGAATGAAAACTTCAATGGTGAAGTCGACATCGATTACAAAGTCTTCGATGGCACCGATGAAGTCGATACCCATCTAGATCTGACCGTTATTCCGGTCAACGATGTGCCAGTTCCTGGTGCACCGCTGCACACTCAAATGCTAGAAAACGGCACCATCATCATCGAAGCAAAAGACCTGTTATCAGGTGCGACCGATGTGGATGGCGACATTCTGCATATCGAGAATCTACTGCTTGTTGACCAGTCACAAGGTACGTTGACAGACAACGGCGACAACACCTTTACCTTCGAGCCAACTTCGAACTTCTACGGTGAAGTGAACCTAACCTTCGACATCAGCGATGGTCAAGCAAGTGCACCAAGTACCGCCTCAATTGATGTCGAGATCGTCAATGAAGCACCGGAAGTCAGCGGTCCTATTGATGCAGTCGTGGACGAAGATGGCTCGATTACCATCACTCAAGAAGACTTGTTAGCGAACGCGACGGACGTGGATGGTGACAATCTTGAAGCGGTGAACCTGTCGACCAACGATCCTAATGCAACCATCGTTGAGAACGCTGATGGTAGCTTCATGATTACACCGAGCGAAAACTTCTTTGGTGAAATCGAATTTACTTATGACGTAACTGATGCGATTGAAACCGTCGCTGCGGATCTAAACCTCACCGTTAACCCAGTGAACGACCTGCCAGATGTGCCTGATTTGTACTTCACCACAGAAGACGGCGAAGCCATCACGATTACTGAAGCAGAGTTGCTGGCTCAAGCGACGGACATCGAAGGCGATGACTTATCTGTTGTGAACGTGACGAGCTTGAGCGATACGGTTCAAGTAACAGACAATGGCGATGGCACTTACACGTTAACGCCAGAGCAGGGGTTCTTTGGTAATGTTGACCTCACGTTTGATGTGAGTGATGGCACCGATGTGGTGGCGGCAAACATCGACTTGAAAGTTGAGTTCGTCAACGACGCACCAGAAGCAGCGCCAATCGTGGCAGACGTGGACGAGGATGGCTCTATCCTCGTGACACAAGAAATGCTGCTTGAAAACGCCAGCGATCAAGATGGTGATGACCTATACGCAACGGCACTAGAAACCAATGATCCTAATGCCTCTATCGTGGATAACGGCGACGGCACCTTTACCGTTACGCCTTCACAGCATTTCAATGGAGACATCGAGTTTACTTATGAAGTGAGCGACGGTGAATTGAGTGTTGCCAATGAAATGACATTGACGATGAACCCAGTCAATGACATTCCAATTGTTGCGCCTGGCATGTACCACATTGAAGAGGATGGCAGCATCCTGTTCACGCAAGAAGATCTGCTAAGTGGTGCGATTGATATTGATGGTGATGACCTCACTGTTACCAGCATTAATTACTCGGGTGATGAAGGTACTGTAACGGACAACGGTGACGGTACATTTAGCTTCGTACCAGAAGAGCACTTCAGTGGTGACTTGCAGTTCAGCTTTACGGTTTCTGACGGTACTGATGAAGTTGAGCAAGACATTAATGTCCATATCGAAGCCGTGGCAGATGCGCCAGACCTAGTCATCACTGATGGCGATGGTCGAAACGTGGATGATCAAGCAATCTTGGTTGAGCCAGGCGGTATTGTTGAAGTGAACATCGCTGCAGCATTGGTTGACCAAGACTTGTCAGAAACACTGACGGTGACCGTTGATGGTGTTCCAGAAGGTTCGGTGATCAGCTACGACAACGAAGGGGTACTTAACGATCAAGACAACGGTATCACCAGTTTCAACGATACTGAAATCACGGTTACGTTTGAAGGTGAAACCGCGGGTTACCAAAACACAGCGGGTTACTACAAAGTTGATGAAGATGGCAACATCACGGGCGTTGAAGTTGTGTACGAAAACGCCTCTCAAGTTGGTGGCGACGGTGACCTCGTTCCGGGACAAGATCAGTTCAGCTTCCAAATCTCGGAAGGGGAAAGCTTCAACCTATTCTTGATTCCTAACGGTCATAACTTCAATGACTTTGCATCCATGCAAGATGGTCAGTACGAGTTCCGTGCAGCAGATGGCTCTCCTGCGAACATGGATACGGTTGACCCACAACTCGTGTTTGTTGGCGCTGATGGTTCTGAAACCGTAATTCAAAGCCAATTCGGTGATGCAGTCTTCCATGGTGGTTCAAGCTCAGAGCTCAACCAAGATGGCATTGAACATACCCGAACTACCGTGAACGAAGACGGTGAACTGGTTTACGGCTTTGAAGATCTCTACGGTGGCGGCGATGCCGATTACACCGACTTCAACTTCACCATTGATGTAGGTGAAGTGAACAGCCAGATCTACAGCGGTGAAGTGACAGTCGGTCCAGATGGTTCTGTAACGCTTCCAACCACAGCAATTGAACAAGAGCTACAGATTCAATTGCCAGAAGACTTTAACCAACAGCTAGAAATCAATGTAACGGCAACGGCAACAGAGCTATCAAATAATGATTCTGAAACCGTTTCTCAAACCATCTACGTCAATGCAACAGGTGCCCACATTGAACATGCGCCTGAAGCATTGCCTGTTTCAGCGATGGTTGAAGAAGATGGTTCAATCCTAATTACGCAAGAAGATTTGCTTGCTAATGCGCGTGACTTGGATGGAGACCAACTGACAGCGCTGAATTTGGCAACGGATGATGAAAACATCACCATCACAGACAATGGCGACGGTACTTACACCTTAACGCCAGATGCGGACTTTAATGGTGATATTACCTTTACGTTCGATGTGTCTGACGGCAATGATGTTGTCTCAACCAACCTTGAGTTATTGGTGTCACCAGTTAATGATGCGCCTGAACCACAAGATCAAGCCTTCACCGTTGGTGAAGATGGTGTGCTGACCTTTACTGATGCGGATCTGCTAACAGGCGCTACCGACATTGAAGGGGATGACCTATCTGTTGAGGGGGTCACTTACACAGGCGCAGACGGTGTTCTTACTGACAATGGTGATGGTACCTACAGCTTCGCTCCAAACGAGAACTTCAATGGTGACGTGAACTTCACTTTCGATGTTTCCGATGGCACGGATACTGTGACGGCAAATATCGATGTAACAGTGACGCCAGAGAACGATCCACCGGTTGCAGGCAGCACGTCTTACACTGTGCATGAAGACAACTCGATCACCATTAGTGATGAGCAACTACTGGCTAATTCGTCTGATATCGAGGGTGATGTTGCGATCAGTAGCGTGAGTTACAGCGGTAACGACGGTGTGCTAGAAATTAATGGCGATGGTACTTACACCTTCTCACCAAACGAAAACTTTACAGGCGATGTTAGCCTAGATGTTGTCGTGGTTGACGAGGACGGCGCGGTTGATACAACAACAGCGGGTATTACCGTTCTTGAGGTGAATGATCCACCAATCGCAGGCACAACCAGTTACACCATTGATGAAGATGAAGTTATCACCATCAGTGCAGAACAGTTGTTGGCAAACTCTTCCGATATTGAAGGTGAGGTAGCACTAGATAGCGTGAGCTACAGTGGCAGCGAAGGTATCTTTACCGACAATGGTGATGGTACGTTCAGTTTTGCACCAAACCAAAACTTCAATGGTGAAGTGAATCTTGATGTTGTAGTCGTGGACGAAGATGGTGCGACCGCTTCGACGACGGCAAACATTGATGTTCTGCCAATCAATGATGCTCCAGTATCGGGTGACTTGGCTTACAGTGTCGACGAAGACAACTCAATCACGCTAAGCCAAGAACAATTGTTGGCACAAGCAACGGATGTAGAAGGTGATGCGCTAACCGCATCTAATCTAGTGGTTGACGGTGATGCAACGGTTACGGCAAACGACGATGGTAGCTTCACTATCACGCCAGATGCGAACTTTAATGGCGACATTGATATCACGTTCGATATCAGCGACGGCAGCGACACTATTGTTGCAACAGCGGACCTAACCGTTAACCCAGTTAATGATTTGCCGCAGCCAGAAGATCAAGCGTTCACCATTGGTGAAGATGGCGTGTTGACCTTCACTGACCAAGATCTGCTTGATGGTGCAACGGATATTGATGGTGATGATCTATCGGTAGAAGGTGTCACTTACATAGGTGCGGACGGTGTCCTAACTGACAATGGCGATGGCACATACAGCTTCGCTCCAAACGAAAACTTCAATGGCGACGTGAACTTCACCTTCGATGTTTCCGATGGCACGGATACCGTGACCGCGAATATCGATGTGACAGTCACACCAGAGAACGATCCACCGGTAGCAGGCAGCACGTCTTACACGGTGCATGAAGATAATTCGATCACCATCAGTGACGAGCAGTTATTGGCGAACGCTTCTGACGTTGAAGGTGAAGTTGCGATTGATAGCGTAAGCTACAGCGGCTCTGACGGTATCTTTACTGATAACGGTGACGGCACATTCAGCTTCGCACCAAACGCCAACTTTGATGGCGATGTTAGCCTAGATGTTGTGGTTGTTGATGAAGACGGTGCAACTGCGGCAACTAACGCAAACATCGATGTATTGCCAATCAACGATGCGCCAGTATCGGGCAACTTGGCTTACAGTGTCGATGAAGACCATTCAATTACGCTAAGCCAAGAGCAGCTTCTTGCTCAAGCATCGGATGTAGAAGGCGACGCGCTAACCGCATCTAACCTAGTGGTTGACGGTGATGCAACGGTCACGGCAAACGATGATGGCAGCTTCACCATCACGCCTGATGCGAACTTCAATGGTGACATTGATATCACGTTCGACATCAACGACGGCACCGACACTATTGTTGCAACGGCTGACCTGACGGTTAATCCAGTTAACGACCTACCACAGCCAGAAGATCAAGCGTTCACCATTGGTGAAGATGGCGTCTTGCTGTTCACTGATGAAGATCTGCTTGATGGTGCAACGGATATCGATGGCGATGACCTATCGGTTGAAGGAGTGTCTTACACTGGCGCAGATGGTGTCCTAACCGACAACGGTGACGGCACTTACAGCTTCGCACCGAATGAGAACTTCAATGGTGATGTGAACTTTACCTTTGATGTTTCCGATGGCACAGATACCGTGACGGCGAATATCGATGTAAGCGTGACGCCTGAGAACGATCCACCGGTGGCAGGTAGCACGTCTTACACCGTACACGAAGACAACTCAATCACCATCAGCGATGAGCAATTACTAGCGAATTCGTCAGATATTGAAGGCGATGTTTCGGTTGATAGCGTCAGCTACAGCGGCGCAGATGGCGTGTTCCAAGACAATGGTGATGGTACGTATACCTTCTCTCCAAACGAGAACTTCAATGGTGAAGTCAGCCTAGATGTTGTTGTGGTAGACGAAGATGGTGCGACGGATTCAACTACCGCAGGTATCACGGTACTTGAGGTGAACGATCCACCAATTGCCGGCGCAACTAGCTACTCAGTGAACGAAGACGAAGTCATCACCATTAGCTCTGAGCAGTTATTGGCGAATGCTTCTGATGTTGAAGGTGACGTCGCGATTGATAGCGTAAGCTACAGCGGCTCCGATGGTATCTTTACCGATAACGGCGACGGTACATTCAGCTTCGCACCAAACGAAAACTTCAACGGTGATGTCAGCCTAGATGTTGTCGTGACCGATGAAGATGGTGCAACGGTAGCAACCAATGCAAGCATTGATGTATTGCCAGTCAACGATGCGCCAGTATCAGGTGATTTGGCTTACAGCGTGGATGAAGATGGTTCTATCACTCTCAGCCAAGAGCAACTTCTTGCTCAAGCCGGCGACGTGGATGGCGATGACCTAACCGCATCCAACCTGACTGTTGACGGTAATGCGACCGTTGTTGCGAACGATGATGGTAGCTTCACTATCACACCGGATGCGGACTTCAATGGCGACATTGATCTGAGCTTCGACATTACGGACGGTGATGCAACCATTCAAGCCACTGCCGATCTGACTGTGAACCCAGTGAATGACTTGCCAACGGTTGGTCAGCCGCAGTTCGTTACGCAAGAGGATACCAGCTTCACCTTCACCGAAGAGCAACTGTTGCAAAATGCAGGTGATATCGATGGTGATAACCTAACGGTTGAAAACGTTGCCTCTGACAGCGGTACCTTGGTTGATAACGGTGACGGTACGTACACCTTCGCACCGAATGAAAACTTCGATGGCAACGTGAACGTGACGTTTGATGTCAACGATGGCACCGCAACCGTACCAGCAGAAGCGAACATCGATGTTCAATCTGTGGTCGATATGCCAGAGCTGTCGATTGCTTCAGACTTGGTGATTGCCTCTGATAACTTCGAGTCTGGCTCGAACGGTTGGAACGCGAACACTGAGAGCTCACAAGGGTTCGAAACGGGCGATATGTTGGGTCGTATTGGTGGCACTGGCGGTGATGAAGCGGTCAGCAAAACCTACGAGATCCCAAGCGATGTCAACGAAGTGAATATCTCGTTTAGCTTCTACGAAATCGATTCTTGGGATGGCGAGTCGTTCCAAATCTTTGTCGGCGGCGAACCGCTAACCACCTTGGAGAATTCAGCGTTCCTTACTCAAGATGGTACGACAACGCTTTACGACTCTAACGGCAACGAAGTAGGTGAAGTTGTCCACGGCTCTTCACAAGGCGAAGGTTTCAGTGGTTGGAATGACCAAGCTCACCAAATCAACCTGACGGTTCCTGTCGAGGATGGTGAATTGCAACTTGGCTTCGGTTCAACCTTGAATCAAGACGTTTGGGATGAATCGTTTGGTATCGACAACATCGAAATCACGGTAGCGGACGCGGATTACCAAATCATCGGTACCGAAGATACGCCAGTGCCGCTTGATATCGATGCAGCATTAACCGATACCGATGGTTCAGAAAACCTCTCTATCTTGATTGAAGATGTGCCAGAAGGCAGCGCACTATCGGTTGGTGTTGATAACGGGGACGGCACTTGGTCACTACAACCAGGCGAGCTAGAAGGGCTAGAGTTTATCCCTTCTGCGGACTTCAATGGCGATGTGACGCTAACCGTAAACGCAATCTCTACGGATGTGGATACAGGTACAACGGCGACAGCGACGCAAGATGTTACGATTCATATCTCGCCAACCAATGATGCACCAGAAGTAACGGGTGATATCGCGGCGGTCACTGCCGAAGACAACAGCATCACGCTAACTCAAGAGCAGTTACTGGAGCACGCTGTTGATATCGATGGTGACGATCTAAGTGCAATCAACCTGAGCACCAATGATGAAAATGCAACGGTTGAAATGAACGAGGATGGCAGCTTCACCATTACTCCAAGCGAGAACTTCTACGGTGACATCGAGTTCACCTACGACGTGACTGACGGGGAAGAAGTGGTTGCTGCTGGTCTCGACCTAACGGTAACGCCAGTCAATGACGCTCCAGAGCCACAAGATCAAGCGTTCACCGTGGGTGAGGACGGTCTTCTTACCTTTACAGATGCAGACCTATTAACAGGCACGACGGATGTAGAAGGTGACAACCTAACAGTTGAAGGCGTGACTTACACAGGTGCAGACGGTGTCCTAACCGACAATGGTGATGGCACGTACAGCTTCGCACCGAATGAGAACTTCAATGGCGACGTGAACTTCACTTTCGATGTGTCAGACGGTACGGATACAACCTCTGCCAACATTGATGTGAGTGTGACGCCAGAGAACGATCCGCCAGTTGCAGGCAGCACGTCTTACACCGTACATGAAGACAACTCGATCACCATTAGTGACGAGCAACTACTGGCTAATTCGTCGGATATTGAAGGCGGCGTAGACATCAGCAGTGTGACTTACAGTGGTAACGATGGTGTGTTCCAAGACAATGGTGATGGTACGTATACCTTCTCTCCAAACGAGAACTTCAATGGCGAGGTCAGCCTAGACGTTGTAGTTGTCGATGAAGAGGGCGCGACAGACTCAACCACTGCGGGTATTACCGTTCTTGAGGTGAACGATCCACCAATCGCAGGTGCGACAAGTTACTCTGTCAATGAAGACGAAGTCATTATCTTCACGGAAGAGCAACTGCTAGCGCAATCAAGCGATGTGGAAGGTGACGTGAGCCTAGAAAGCGTCTCTTACAGTGGTAGCGACGGTATTCTAACGGCGAATGACGATGGTACTTACAGCTTCGCGCCAAATGAAAACTTCAATGGTGGCGTAAGCCTAGACGTAGTAGTGGCTGATGAAGACGGTGCAACTGCGACAACCAACGCAAACATTGATGTATTGCCAGTCAACGATGCTCCGGTATCTGGCGACTTGGCTTACAGCGTCGATGAAGACGGTTCAATCACATTGAGTCAAGAGCAGTTACTGGCTCAAGCGGGTGACGTCGACAGCGATAATCTAGAAGCGGTGAACTTAACCGCGGTAGCCAATGCAACCGTTGTTGAGAACCAAGATGGTAGCTTTACGATTACGCCTGATGCGAACTTCAATGGCGATATCGACCTAAGCTTCGACTTGATTGATAA
The DNA here is from genome assembly GCF_002875385.1 of Vibrio sp. 10N.222.52.B12. Classification (NCBI taxonomy): domain Bacteria; kingdom Pseudomonadati; phylum Pseudomonadota; class Gammaproteobacteria; order Vibrionales; family Vibrionaceae; genus Vibrio; species Vibrio sp. 10N.222.52.B12. The sequence continues at coordinate 52,516 of NZ_MDAW01000150.1, forward strand.
CGATGGTGCAAGCGTGGAAGTGGGCGTTGACCTAACGGTGAACCCAATTAACGATGCGCCGCAATCAACGCCAGTGAATATTGCTGGCACCGAAGATACCACCATTCTTATCACGCAGGACATGTTGCTTGCTAACGCGACAGACATCGACAACACCTACGATGAACTGTCTGCTGTAGACCTAGTGATTGATGAGCAATACGGTGACTTGCTAGACAACGGTGATGGTACTTGGTCATTCACTCCGGCTGAGAACTTCAATGGTGATGTGCCAATGTCGTTCGGCATCAGCGATGGTGATTTAGTTACGCCGGTTGAAGGCAATCTAAACGTCGAAGCGGTTAACGATGCACCAGAAGCGCCAACCATCCAGATGCAAGGCGAAGAAGATGTGGTCATGGTGATTGACCCAGCTTACATCGCTGATCAAGTCACGGATCTTGATGGTGACGAAATCAGCTTAGAAAGCATCACGGTTCGTGCTCCTGCAAACGCGACATTAACTCAGCAGCCAGATGGTATGTACCACTTGGTGACCACTCAAGACTTCAATGGTTTGGTGGAACTGGGCTACACCGCGACGGATGGTGAAGAAGTGGTTGAAGGCTCGTTGAATGTGGATGTTATTCCAGTCAATGATGCTCCATTCAATGTGGGTAATGCGTTTATGGCAACCGACGAAGATGGCGCATTCACCTTCGACGCTGGCGACCTGATGAACTTGTTCGGCGATATCGATACTGAAAACCTAGTCGTATCACGCATTATCACCGCAGAAGGTGAAGATGGTGGTGAGGTAACAGACAACGGTGACGGTACTTGGACATTCACACCGACTAGCGATTTTTCGGGTGTTTCTGACTTGCAAGTTGTGGTAAGTGACGGTGAGTTTGAGACGGTACTTGATGTACCAGTGTTTGTTCGCCCTGTTGCGGATGGCGCAGTCATCACAACCGACCATGATGGTCCGTTAGTCTTCGGTGAGGACGAAACAGGTCACCTAGGCTTGAATGTCGGTCTAATCGACGATTCAGAAACGCTAAGTAACCTAGTGATGACTGGTTTCCCTGTTGGCTTCGAAGTTACGGATGGTGTGAACACCATTACCATTACGGAGCCGGGTCAATACATCGACTTGAACGAGTGGGATATCTCAGACCTGCAAATGACGCCTCCGGCTGACTTTAATGGCGAGTTCTTCGTAACCGTGACCGCAACAACGGTGGATTATGGTGATGAGCCAGAAGAGTTCGAAGATGGTATCGATTCAGGTGACTTCGAAACCCTAGCGGGTGAAGCAGTTATCCTAACCGCTGATGACCTAATCGGATTGGCAGAAAACGTAGACGCTGACGCGGGTGATGAAGTGAAATTCGTTCACCTAGCTGATCGCAGCCAAGGTGAGATTGTCGATAACGGTGATGGCACATGGACATTCAATCCAGCACCAGGCTTTACTGGTGAAGCGGATATCGCTTACGTGATTGATAAAGACGGTGTGCTTCATGATGAGCAAACAGGTGTGGTCGTGAAAGAAGACGCACCACAAGAGAATGCTTCTCCAGAAATCGACAGCATTTCTACCACAGAAATGGCAGCGGATGGCACCTTGTCGTTCACCAATGATGACATGCTATCGACCTTGAGCGATGCAGAAGGCGACAGCTTGAGCATTGAGTCAGTGAGCCTAATGGAAGGTCAAGGTGTGATAGAGACCGATAACCAAGGTAACTACCAATTCACACCAGCAGAAGGCTACACCGGAGGTGTTCAAGTTGGCTTTATTGCAACTGACGGTGAAAACCGCATTGAGAGCTTCTTTAATGTCGACATCCAAGGTGAAGGTGAAACTACTACCAGCGAAGGCTACGCACTCGCTGATGATGGTTCACTAACACTAACGGAAGCACAGTTGATTGATGAGCTTGGCATTAGCCCTTCAGCAGAAGTGTTGGATGTCGCCGATGCAAACGATGCAGGTTTCTTCGCGAAATCAGGTGATGAAGAGTGGACGTACTGGCCGAACGATGACTTCGATGGCAATTTGGCTATGGATGTTCAGGTCAACGACAACGGTGAGGTGTCTAATCAGAACCTGAGCATCCAAGTTGCGGACGATTCAGCGCAAAGCGACGAGCCACAAATCCAAACTGCTCAAGCATCATCAGAGCAGCAAGTCGGCGAAGCGCAACAGCCTGAAGAGCAAGCAGCAAACGGTGCAGACAGTGAAGAGGAGAGCGCAGCTGATGTGACTGCAGCACCAGGCGATACCATTTCTATCTCGGTTCCAGATGAGGTCAGCGGTAACGAATCGGTGGATTATGCAGAAATGTCCGGTCTACCTGATGGTGCATCAGTAAGCAACGCACTGGATAATGGCGATGGCAGCTTCACATTAAGTGGCAACCTGAACCAACCAGTATCGGTTGACTTACCAGAAGGTTACGAAGGTACGAGCGAAATCCAATTCCAAGGTTACGACGAATTGGGCAGCGCAGTAGAAGGTGCGAGTGGCACAGTTGAAGTTGAAGTCGATGATCAATACACCATGCAAGGTTCTGCTCAAGATCAGCAACCAGATATGGCGGGTATGGAATCTGGCGGCAGCGACTGGACAAGTGCGGGAGGTCAAGATCAAGGTGTTGACTTCACGGATGACTCTGGCAGCTTCGACTCGGATACTCAGACGGGTACTGACCAAGGCAACGATTTCGATCAAAGCTCAATGTAACCAGTCCTAGACGAGGGCGGTGTCATTGCTGCCCAAACCAAAGCCATTCAGAGTCTACTTTGCATGGCTTTTTTGTCGGATTTCTTTCTATGAGCTGTAGAAAAAACTTGGAAATTGAAAAAAGTATTCTTAGTTAACCTGAACTCGGGAT
>NZ_MDAW01000151.1:0-995 GCF_002875385.1 Vibrio sp. 10N.222.52.B12
ACCTGAGATCGGTTTAAGCCATCGCCATCAAACCAGACTTTTCAGTATTGGTGATGTTGAGTGATGGCTTTTCTGGCTTTAAGCAGTAAGCGATTAAGCCTCCAAGCAAGTTCAACATGAACCCATGCAAGCTACGATGGCGAGAATGCTCTATCTGAGATATGTTCTTCAGCTGGTCATTTATCGTTTCAATAATGAATCGCTTCGATAACATTGCACGATCCCAAGCAGCTAGGACTTTGGGTTTCATGTTCTTTCGGTGCGTTGTTATCAGCGTAATACCATCTTCTTTTAAGTCTTCAGTTAGCGCTTTACTGATATAGCCTTTGTCTGCATAAAGCTTGTCGAGCAGCCCTTTTGATAATTCACGAACAGGTTTTCTATCATCAGTATTTGCTGGCGTAAGTTTGGCCGCAACAATGTCACCAAGATGATTTGTAATGATGTGAAGTTTAAAGCCGTAGAACCAACCCATGGTACCTTTGCCTCGTGCTGCTGTTCCTTTGAACACTTTATGCCTTGGGATGCGCAAGTTGTGGCATACTTTGATGCTAGTAGAGTCAATAAATTCAATACCTGTCGGCTCTCCTTTTACATGAGTGAAGAAAGAGCTTAAAGGAACAAGCACCGAGGGCATCACCTCCAGAAAGCGGGTATAGCTCAGTAGCGTAGGAAATTCGCTTTTGTGGTATCGGTGAATAATGCCAAGATAGAAATTCTTAAAATCACGTTGGTGCGACATATGAAAAGCAATAATGATGGTCATTATTTCACTTTCAGACATACGTCCTTTGCGCTTTCGTTTACGTTCACCGTGTTCAAGTTGAAGTTTTTGCCATTGAGGTAGAAAAGCCTGACAGAAGTCATCGACATGGCAAAATAAGTCTATTAGTTTGTGCATAGCTGGTTCCTTTGCGATTGTTCTCTCTTGGTCGAAAGATCTGATCGCAGAGCCAGCTTTTAGTTCACTTCTATTTTTATCCCGAGTTCAGGTT
>NZ_MDAW01000152.1:0-83424 GCF_002875385.1 Vibrio sp. 10N.222.52.B12
AAGGAATTACGCAACAAAGCCTGTTAGATACCCTAGAGCAAGGAAAAATTCGCTTCTGTACCACTCAGGTGACGGATATGAGCCGTGTATTTAAATATCGCGAAAAGTTTAATGCTGATATTAGCGATTGGGATACATCGAATGTGAAGGATATGGATCTCATGTTTTTTGGGGCATCTACGTTCAATCAAAATATCGGCTACTGGGATACGTCCAAGGTATGGAATATGCAGGGCATGTTCCGGAGTGCAAAAGCTTTTAACCAAGATATCGGTTATTGGGATACGTCTAATGTGTCACTTATGCTCGAAATGTTTATGGGGGCTTCTACGTTCAATCAAAATATCGGCTACTGGGATACGTCCAAGGTAAGTAATATGAAATCTATGTTTTGGGAAGCCAGTGCCTTTAACCAAAATATCGGTTATTGGGCTACATCGAATGTGACGAATATGCAAAACATGTTTAACTCGACTATAGCCTTTAATCAAAATATTGGCCGTTGGGATACATCGAATGTTGTGGATATGAGCTACATGTTTGGTTATACGAAGGCCTTTAACCAAGATATAGGAAATTGGGATACATCTAATGTTAAGGATATGAGCTGGATGTTTTCTTATACGGAGGTATTTAACAAAGATATAGGTGTTTGGGATACATCGAACGTGCTGAATATGGATCGCATGTTTGCTGAGGCTAAGGTATTTAACCAAGACTTATCTAACTGGAACGTGAGCAAGGTAACGAAGCATACTGACTTTGCGAGAGACAGTGCTTTGACTGAAGATCACCTGCCGTATTTTGTAGACTGATTCTCTCATCGTTTTAACTAAACAAAAAAGCCAGTGTTGATTGATTTAACGCTGGTTTTTTTGTTTAGAAGTGATGCTGGCGAGAGAATACCGGTTAGTTCAACCCAGGGCGCATAAAGTCGAATAAAAATGGCGCCAGGTTATGGCTAGCAAGAATTGTCATGCTTTAAGCTACCTCTCCAAGCGATTAAGTCATACCTTACTTACGGATACTTGTGACTATTTCTATAAATGTATCTTTTTAATTGTTGTTTAATAGCAATAGTGAATTGATTTGAGTGCTATATATCAACACTTATGGTTTTCATAACATACATCTGTTGCAGCGGGGAACGTTGCAAATCTCAGAAATCTATGGAGTAAGATATGAAAACTACTAAATTAATCCCCCTTTCGTTAGTTGCGAGTGCCGTTTTAGTAACAACATCTGTTGCTGCGGAAACCTTCTTAGGTGCTGACTATCACGATGGCAAAAATAAAGTCGCTTTTCTTAGTGAAAATGTTCGTATTGCTGGCAATGTGTTCTTGCCACCCAATTATGACGAGAACAAAAACTATCCAGCGCTAGTAGTGATTACGCCGGCTAGTGGGGTTAAAGAGCAAACCGCAGGTATTTACGCCGAGAAAATGGCCAAAAAAGGCTATATTACCCTAGCTTTTGACCACCGTACTTACGGTGAAAGCGGTGGTTATCCTCGCGGTATGGAAAATGCGCCCATGAAGGTTGAAGATATTAAGAATGCCATTACATTCTTGAGTCATTTTCCAGGCGTTGACCCTCAGCGCATCGGTGAGTTAGGCATTTGCTCTGGTGCTGGATACAGCTTACAAGTTGCAATGCAGGATACCCGTTTAGACTCTGTTGCGACAGTGAGTGGTTTTGTTGACTTTACTGACTATGGTATGGGTGGTGCAACTCAGTATATGGACCAACTTATGGGCGATCCGGTTGAGCAATATCGTCAGCAGATCCAAATGGCGAGCGAGGCACGTCAAAAGTATTACGAAACAGGTGAGGTCGTGCTTGTTGATGGCATTCCATCAGCAGAAAAAGCCAAATCAATGAATGAGTTTTGGGTTCGCGCTGCTGATTACTATCGTAACCCTGAGCGTGGTGGCGGTGCCGAGAACTATTCGCCAATGCGCGCTGCTATGTCTCTAGATACACGCTACGCTTATAATCCATCAGAAAACATGGCGTTACTTGGCGACACTCCTTTCTTGGCTGTCGTTGGGACTGAAGCGCTATCGGCGTATTTTAGCGAAGTGGCGGTAAAACGTGGTAAAGATGCTGGTATTGACGCTGAGTTGTTTGAGATTAAAGGGGCGCAACACTTCGACCTCTACGATCAAAACAAGTATGTTGATCAAGCCGTCACTAAACTTGATAAGTTCTTCTCAACAACGTTGTTATAGCTTTTGGGGAGGGGTGGATAAGCACTGAGTCGTGTCAAACGTACTTCGCTCATCTGTGTGCAATAGCAAGAAAGCAACGTCTTTGGTAAAGAATAAGTTTTTGCCTGAATACTAAATAAACTAAGAGCCGCAGTTTGCGGCTCTTTTTTATTCGAAAGTGAGTTTCGTTAAAAGCTCAACGGAGCGTTATTGTGCCAGGTCTGCAACGAATGTTTGTTGGTTTCTTAAGCTACTTTGCAACTCCCCTTTGATCCACTGATTAAACAAACTAAAGTCAGAATGTAGCGGCCAGAAAAGGGAGGCAATGACTCTTTTGCCAAAAAAATCGGGGTGGTCGTTAATCAGCTTTAGCTTATTTTCTTTTATGTTCCCCTCTATAAGAAACTCCGGCAAAAATGCGATGCCTTTTTGGGCTTTACATAGGTCTAGGATGGTCCCTAAATCATCAAGCCTCCACAAATTATAGGCGGCGATGTTTGATAAATTGAGTAACTCCTCGCACCCATCCATTAAAAGAACGCGTTGTGATGGACTACCACCAATGTGCGTTAAGTCTTCGTGAGCTACCCACCAACAATTGACGTGAAACAATTCATCAATGTTAAAGTCGTTTCCCGTTTTGTGGTACGGGTTTCCTAAGGCAAGATCTATTTTTCCTTCGTTAATGTAATTTCCTAATACAAAACTTGGTTTAGTGACAACCAGCAGATCCACATTAGGAAATGCTTCTGAGAAATCCAACAGTGTTTTTTTTACTTCCTGATTGAATACCAATGGATCTATTCCAACGCGGTAAACAATTTGTTCCGAGATATTCATTTGTTGAGCTGTTGTCATCAATTCGCGGTACTTTGAAACAACAGGGGCTGATAAATGAAATAAACGTTTCCCTTTTTCATTCAACCAGACTTTAGAATACTGCCTATTAAATAAATTGAAGCCTAAGTCTGATTCAAGATTTTGAACAGCAGTACTAACGGTAGATTGGGATTTACCAAGCTTACGAGCAGCAGAACTAAATGAACCCTCTTCAACTACAGCTACAAACGAAACAATATTTTCGAAATGCAGTTTCATGATTCGACCAACCTTTTAAAAGCAAGCAAATTTTAGTTTTTTGAATTGTAATTTGTATATTTGCAACACAATAGCGTGATGATGCTCGTATTTCAACACGTTTTATAAAGCATAGTTATTTAAGAGTGCAGCTTTCATTCTTGCCATATTACTATCTTGCATAAGGATTCATTACAAAAATCTATCATTTTGATAGAATCAATTATCATGTAGATAGTTTATTACTCTATAAATGATCTACCTCTCATCATTTGCATTGTTTTAATTTAAGTGATTTTTGTTATTCTTCTCAGCTTTACTAAGGTAACTATTTGTAAAATATGGTTTTGTGTGTTTTTTGTTCGGCTTCCTTTGCTTTTTGTTTGGTTGTTTTTTCGATTGCCTATCGATTTTATCAATAAGGGCTATTTTCTGTTGAATGGAAGTATTAATTAATATGGGGCTGCATTTGTAAATTCACTTCATAGGAACAAAACATGATTACTAAATTGTACGTGAAAACAGGCCTGTTTTTGTCGCAATTCAAAAACGATGAGCGTGGTGTAACGGCGATTGAATATGGTCTAATTGGTGTTGCAATGGCAGTGCTAGTTAGCGTAGCGGTAGGTGATAACGGCTTCATTAAGGAGCTGGGTAATGCGTTTGATACGATTGCTGATACGATCAAAACTGCTGGTACTAAACCAACGCCATAATTTAACATATTACCCTTTGGTTTTATGTAGATAATATCGATAGATATTTATGCCAGACCTATGGTTTTCATTGGTCTGGCATCGTTAATTCAGATTATCTAATAAATGTTTTTTGAAAATAAACCAGAAAAGTTAACCTGAGAGTCTTATTTTTGAGTCATGAATGGTATTTGTTAGTATTGGCAATTGCGTGTGTTTATGTTTCATTTTTCGATTTTATTTGTCGAAAAATACATAATTACACCTTGCTCATACTCCTCTTGTTGCAAAGTTTTTTTTCACCGTTAGATATTCAAATAACAACCTTTTTGTTGGTGTTAGGGGTAGGGTTAATACTTTACGCTCTGATTTCGATTGGAGCTGGTGATATTAAGTATGCCGCTGTCTTATCTCTTTCAATCCCTTTACATGATTTGCCGTGGGCCTATATTTTGACGGCTTTTGCTGGTGGTTTTTTAGCTGTTATTTATTTGATAGGTCAAAAGCTAATAAGCAACACGTCGAATAATAAAGAGGGAATCCCATATGGAATAGCAATTAGCGTTGGATTTTACTTAGTAATTTTAACTCAAAATACGCCACATATATAAACCTCCAAAAATAGGCACGTTATGAGATCTCGACTGGTATTACTTGTTGCTATTGTTGCTTTGATAGTTGGCGCGCTAGGCGTTGTCGATTTGTTCAAAAGCGAACCTCAGTCAGCAACTACCGCTGAATTGGCAGATAACAAAGAAGAAGAGCATGTTGCTGTCTGGACGACCACAGAAGCGTATGAAAAAGGGCATGCGATCAGTGCTCAAGGCGTCATAAAACGACAGCTCCCACTTAGCGAAGCATTGACGCTTGGTGTGAGAGAAGACGCTGAAATCAGTTTTTCCCCTTCCGTTTTATTGAATCGAGATTTGAATCCTGGCGAAGTTGTGTTGCCAGAATACCAAGTCGCGTCTGGTCAGCCTGGGTATATCGATCTTCTCGTCACGGAGGGAATGACGTTGTATCCACTCGAAGTGAGCAACAAGAATCTAATCAATGATTATATCCGACCAGGTTCATACATTGATGTCCTTACGGTGAGCTCTCCAAATGATAACTTAGCGGGAAATATTGATAAGCCAAAGCGCTTCAGAGGCGTGAAAGCATCAATGTTCCTCAAGCATATTAAAGTGCTCAACATCGGTGATGGAGAAGGGGAAAACAGTTCTGTTACTGCACGAGCCCCGAGTAAAGAAGACGGTTTAACGACTGTTGTCATTGAAGTTAGACCTGATGACCTAGCTAAACTTGCGTTAGCCCAAAGAACTATGCACATCGAAATATACCGAAGCCAAACCTACAAGCAGCCTGAGTACGCAGAAGTGCGCAATATTATTGATAATTACACTGGTATTGACGAGTTGCGCGGTAACGTCAACAACCCAAGAGAGGCTCTGTAATGACAATACAACCTCAAATGAAGCAATCAGTTTACCGTTCTATCGTGCTCTTTTTTATGGGCTTGCTGTGCGTAACAAATGTTTATGCGGCGAATCGCTCCATTACGCTCAATGATGGACAACATATTCAGCTTAAGACACCAATTGGAAAGGTCTTCATCAGTAATCCTGATATTGCGGATTATAAAATCATCAATGACAACACATTGGTGGTATTCGCTAATGGAATAGGGCAGTCACGATTGATTGTGTACGGGATTGATGATGATGTGCTGCTCTCTGATCGCATTATTGTTGATTTGGACTTAAGCGAAGTCAGACGCCAGCTTAAATTCCATTTTCCAGATGCTAAGGTCAAGGTTCAGTCTGTTGGTGAGCAAGTTGCCGTCAGTGGTGTTGTTGATTCCGAAGCAACGCGTGATGACATCTATCGATTGGTTGCAACACTACTTGGCCGAGAAAAGACAGAGCGATGGGACAAAGCCGAGAAGTTGGAGTTCAGCTCTGAAAGTGCCGACTATGAAGAGCCGGAGGGGATGGTTTTCGCGCGAAATATGACATGGGAAGGGATCGTCGAACGCATTGAAGTCGCGACGACTCAACAAGTGAACGTCAAAATTTCCGTTGCTCAAGTCACCGAATCATTTGGAAAAACAGTAGGCGTTGACTGGAGCTCTGTGGGTTCTAGTGTCGGTGAGTTTGTTTTTGATCAGTTTGACGCCGCAAATTTAAGCACGTTGATTACAGCATTAGGTAATGACCAAATTGCTGAAGTTTTAGCTGAACCTAATTTAACCGTACTCTCCGGCGAATCGGCAAGTTTCCTCGTTGGTGGAGAGGTGCCGGTCATCGTATCGACGGACAGCAATGTCAACATCACTTTTAAAGAGTTCGGCATTAAGTTGGACCTTACCGCGAAGGTACTTAGCCAAGATAAGATCCGAATGCAATTAGCCCCAGAAGTCAGTGAAGTAGAAAGCTATGTAGAGGCGGCTGGTATAAAAGTGCCACAGCTGGCTTCGCGTCGAGCGTTAACGACGGTCGAGTTAGCAGACGGAGATAGCTTCATTCTAGGTGGACTAATGAGCAGCACTGATTTAGAAAAAATGCAGAAGATTCCTTTTGTCGGCGATATCCCTGTACTTGGCGCGGCATTCCGTAAGGCAACGACAGACAGAAAACGCACTGAGTTGATCATCGTGGCGACGGTAAATCTGGTTGAACCAATGAAACCAAAAGACATTCAACTCCCATATATCAAAAAAACATCAACATTGGCGCGTTGGTTGAATATTGATTCCGAGGGTAATTCCCCAGTGACATCGGATGCAACGATTCGCTTACTGTCTGAAGGAGGTTTCATTCAATGAAGAAACTCGTACTCATTACTTTATTGACTTCATCCCTCTTTGGTTGCGCTTCAGAGCGTTATTTTGGTGGTAACGGTGCTGAAGCTTTGGTGTACAAAGAACACCACAATTTCGAATTTGCGATCAAAAAACAAGCGGAAACCACCAAGCAGATTAAGCAACTGATTCACGATATTGAGTCGATGGATAAAGAGGCGACTTACGTGGTGGATTACAGATCAACGCGTAGCAAGACGATGTTAGAGCAGATATTTAGCCAATATCCGTCACACATTGTCGCGCCGCAAAGAGTGACGTTCCGCAATGCACCTCATTTACCGAATGATCTCAGCATTCAAGTAACGTTAACGCGCATGAAGACTCAGCAATGTGCGCCTGCACAAATTCACGTCCAACTAGGTCAACCTGACTGCTTTGTAGAGTCGATGCGTCTAAAACAAGTGTCCTACAAGTCTAGATTGGTGGGAGAATAACATGTTTGATCTGACCAAAGCCTTAAGCACCAAGGCTAAGCCTACTCAGTCCACCGCGACTGGCGTTGCTGGTTGTACTTTGTTTTATCAATCACAAGAGTGTTTGAACCTAGTTCAGGAAGTGTTTCGATTTGAAGGTTGGAATGACCCTGAATGTGTCAAAGCCAATGCTGGATTAACTAAGTTAACGGAACAGCAGAGTAGTCACATTGTTATCCTTGAGCTTAATGAATCCAATAACGTTGTTGAAGACGCCAAATCTTTTGCCAGCAAATTGCCTACGCATAAAGGCGTGGTCGTAATTGGCAAAGAGGATGCTATTTCGACGCTGCGTTCGCTGAAAGATATGGGCTTCTATTATGTTTTTTGGCCAGTGAACAAACAGGAATTTGCTGACTTCTTAAATCATGTTAGCAAGAACCTAAAGACGTTTTCGGGTGTCAGCCAAAAACGCAAAGCAAAACGTGTTGCAGTTGTGGGAGCAAAAGGTGGTGTTGGTGCCTCATTTATCACAACAGAGTTGAGTTCACTACTGTCTACTCAGGGCACGGATACCATCCTTGTTGATCACCAATACACTGATACCAATATTGATGTCTTATTGGGCTTAAAAGACTTTAAACCCCGCGGTATCGATGAGTTTACCGCGCCATTGCATGAAATGGATGAAGAAGGTGCATTGAGCTATCTGTTTAATGCACGAAAAAACCTACGTTTGTTAGCGATTGATGGGGATATGAGTCAGACCGATATCCTTAACTATAACCAAACGCTTTGTGACCTTTTGGCAAGAAATACCAATTTCATTATCGAAGATTTCTCTGGTGGCGTGGATTTCAAAGTTGAACCTCAACTCTTGGTAGAAAACTTCGACGTGGTTGTTTTGGTATTAGACGCATCGGTGTCTTCGGTAAGAAGCGCAAAGCGGTTATTTGAAAAAATGTCGAATTTGCAGCTCACACTCGCATCTCGCACTCGTGTTATTACGGTCGTGAACTACCATCGACCAGAAAATGCTTATGTATTGCAGAAGCCTGACTTAACTAAATACTTAGGAGCGGATGTTGACCTAGAAGTGGCTTACTGCAAATCGCTTTCACACATCATCATTGATGGTAAGCGAGGCCATAAACATGATCGCCACGTCAGTCGCTCTATGGAGTTACTGGTGAAGCTGATCAATGGCCAACCTGTTGATCAAAAAGGCATGGGATCGTGGTTAAAGAAGGTGCGTGCTAAATGAGTTCTAACAAAGACTTATATCTCGCTTTTCGTGGCCAAATATTTGAAGCGTTAGATGCTGAAGCGGTTCAGAAAATGAGCCGTCGAGATCTTGAGGCCCAGATACAAGCTGCGGTAGACCTTCTTGCGAACAGCTACCAACGACCGATCACTTCCATGATGAAGTCTGGGTTGGTGAAAAGCTTAATTGATGAGCTTTTTGGCTTAGGGCCTTTGCAACCTTTGGTCGAAGACCAGTCTATCTCCGATATTATGGTGAATGGACCAAACCATATTTTCTTTGAGCGACACGGGAAAGTTCAAAAGTCAGAAGTCACATTTGTAAATGAAGAACAACTCCTAGCCATTGCGAAGCGTATTGCTTCACGTGTTGGTCGCCGTGTTGATGAGCTGTCTCCAACGGTTGATGCCCGACTCGATGACGGTAGCCGTGTCAACATTGTTATCCCACCTATTGCGTTAGATGGGACGTCAATCTCGATACGTAAATTCAGGGAGCAGAACATTGGTTTCGAAGACTTGATTGGCTTTGGAACCATGTCACCAGATATGGCAAGAGTGCTCATGATTGCGTCTCGCTGTCGAATGAATGTGCTAATTTCAGGTGGTACAGGCTCAGGCAAGACCACGCTGCTCAATGCATTGTCTCAATACATTGCAGAAGATGAACGCATCGTCACGATTGAAGACGCTGCGGAACTACGTTTGCAACAACCGAACTTGGTCCGATTAGAAACTCGAACGTCCAGCGTGGAACAAACCGGTGCGGTAACGCAACGAGATTTGGTGATCAACGCACTTCGTATGCGCCCAGACCGAATCATATTGGGTGAGTGTCGTGGGTCTGAAGCCTTTGAAATGTTGCAAGCAATGAATACTGGCCATGATGGTTCGATGTCTACGTTGCACGCTAACACTCCGAGAGATGCGATTGCTCGTGTTGAATCCATGGTGATGATGGCGAATTTGAACCAACCTCTTGACGCGATTCGAAGAACAATCGTCAGTGCCGTTCAAATGGTCGTTCAAGTTAATAGGTTACGTGATGGCTCCCGTAAAATTACCAGTATCTCTGAAATTGTTGGCCTAGAAGGCGATAGCGTTGTGATGGAAGAGATCTATCGTTTCCGTTACGACGATGCGCATTTCGGGGAAACGGTGAAAGGCGACTTTGTGACCAGTGGCATCATGCAACGATCTGAGCTTGTGAAAAAATCCCAATTCTTCGGCTTATATGACGAGCTGATGGCTGCATTTAAGGGGATATAGCATGCTCTGGATCTCGCTCATCCTCTTTGCGGTTGTACTGCTTTTGATCAGGGATTCGAAGGTCAAGAAGGTTAACCAGTTTTTCAATATTGAAGAAGCTGAAGCGGAAAACTTCAATGCTATCAACGTTAAATCATTGGTACGAAAGCAAAGCTGGCAAAAGTTCAAAGAGTCCATTTCACCAACATTAACTGTATTGGGGCCGAGATCTTCTCTGTACATAGCGCTGTATATCACGGGCAGTCTGATTGCATCTTGGTACGTCGTCGTTAAGTTATTGTTGATGACGAATACAGTGTTGATTCTCGGTTTATCTTTGTTGCTTACCATTTTTGGTTATCGCTACCTGGTCACAAGAAGACGTCGAGATTTTGAAAACACATTCCCGGATGCGCTGAATATTCTGATGAGCGCGGTAACGGCTGGCGACAGTCTAATGCAAGCCATTAGTTACGTCGGCGAGGTTATGGACAACTCAATTGGTCGTGAATTCAAGTTAATGGGTGACCGGTTGAAGTTAGGTGAATCTCCTGAAGTGGTACTTCAACGCTCTTGCAAGAACTACCCGTATCCGGAGTTTCTCTTCTTTACCGTAACGCTTAGAGCAAACATTGCGCGTGGTGGTCAGCTTAAAGGGGTGTTAGCAAGACTTATTCGAGTCTTAGTGGATGCTAGGACGTTAGAGAAAAAGAAAATGGCGATGACCTCTGAAGCGAGGATTTCGGCCAAGATTGTGGCAGCAATCCCTCTGATTTTTATGGTTATTCTTAACTATGTAAACCCTGGCAATGTGGATTATGTCCTGTATGACCCTTCTGGCCGAATCGTGCTCTTTTATGTACTTGGCAGTGAGTTGTTCGGGTTATTCATTGTTTGGCTGTTAGTCAAAGGAGTGCGCGCATGATGTTATTGGTTTCTCTTGTTGTGCTGTTTGTTTCGTTACTCTTTTTAATCGTTGATTCACTACGTACTGAGCAGCGACGCAAGAAAGTGGCATTTTACATCGGGGGAGATGCAGTGCGTGCCCCCTCTCGCGTTAACCGTTTTTTTGTCCGTTTCGGTAAAGAGTATCGACACGAATTAGAACAAAAAATGATTGAAGCTGGGTATTACAACACAGAGTGGGCCAAGTTCTATTTTCCGGCCAAGTTGTTGGTACTTGCTTTGGTTGCTGGTGGGGTTTTACTGTCGGATATGACAACGACCAGTCAGCTTATTGTGGTCATTTTTGCTCTTATTGGCGTGATAGTTGTACCTGATACCTTGCTGCAGCTTCGACGTAAAGTTTTGATTAGTAAGACGTCATCTCAGTTACCGTATTTATTAGACATGATGTCGGTGTGTGTTCAAACCGGTATGACCATAGAAGCGGCTTTGGTGTACTTAGGGAAGGAGTTGGCAGAGTTTGATTCAGACCTTTGCTATCAAATTAAACGCACTTCCGATTCAGCCAAAATACACGGTGTAGAAAAGGCGCTTAATGATCTCAGTGACCGGATACCAACACCAGCAGTTCGAAGCTTTGTCCTGACTATTATTCAAAATTTGCAATACGGAACCTCCGTCGCTCAAGTATTAAGTGATCTCGCAGAGGACATGCGAAAAGTTCAAATTCTTACGGTCGAGGAAAAGGTTGGCAAACTCTCGGCGAAGATGAGTGTGCCTTTGATCTTATTCATTATGTTTCCGATCGTCATTCTGATACTCGCTCCGAGTGTCATGCAAATGTCGATCAATATTGGGGGTAACTAATGGTTGCAAAACGTATTTCTGTCGTTTTGTTCGCGTTAAGCGTATTAGCAGGCTGTCAATCGACACCTTCACAGCAGAGCCAGCAACTAGATGATGTCACTAGCATGGAAAAAGTGAAGAATTACGACGGCTTAATCACGCATTATAAATCCAAGCTGGAGCAAGGTTCGCAAGATCCTGCGGTAAAAGAAAACCTCGCGTGGGCTTACTTCCATAAAGGGGATCTTGAATCAGCTAACTTCTACGTTCAACACCTCAGAAAAGAGGGTATTGAGAATCCTAGTCTGTATCAACTAGAAGGGCAGGTGTTTGATGCAAAAAACGACACTGAAAATGCCATTGCCGCTTATCTATCTTCAGTCAGTGCTGGTAATCAGGCAGGACAAATTCATGTCTTGCTCGGCGTATCCTACACCAAAGCGGGTAAGTATGAAGATGCTTATCAAGAGCTGAATAACGCCCGCTTACGTGGATACGACGATGTCGTGATCAAGAACAATATTGCGATGATACATATGGTAAACGGTGAGTACCATCAGGCAATTGAGACGCTCACTCCCGTGTTAAAAGACAATCCAGCAAATAAAGTGGTCAAAGCGAACCTTGCTATTGCACTTATGAAAGCACAACAAATGGACGCAGCGAAGAAATTGCTTAAAGGTGATTTTTCAGCTCAAGAGATCCACAGTATCGCGACTGAATTGACTCAGACTAGGAGTTAGTGATGAGAAGTCTTTGCAAGCAGAAGGGGGTGACGGCGATAGAGTTTGCTTTGGGTGCGCTCGTTTTGTTCTTTGCCACTTTTGCTATTTTCGAGTCCAGCTATCAAATCTACGTCGTGAATATGACGGAGTACTCTCTCAGAGAAACCATCAGAAACACAAAGATCTATGAGGGAAAAGGCATTAATCAACAGTATGAAGATAAGTTTCGAACGTTGATAGAAGCCGATAATAACCTGTGGCATTTCTTAATTGATAGTGCCCGATTCTCTATTCAAGGTCGGTACTACAAAACCTATGACGATTTTATTGCCAATAGAGGGCATTCTGATCAAGGTCTGAACTTCAATTATGACCTAGCCGAAATCACGGTTACGTATCACTACTCTCCAATGATAAAACTAACTGGTGCTGCTGATAAAGACATTGCTCGAACCATGGTTTTGAACTTAGAGCATGAAGGGTGGAAAGATGACACTCCGTAACCGATTTTTACCTTCTACCAAGCACCAAAAAGGCGCATTTACTATTGAGCTTGTGTTTGTTCTTGTCGCATTGTGGGGTGTTTACCTTTTTGCGGCGGATCTCAGTTATCAGCTACTTGTGCGCGCAAAGCTCGATCGTTCCAGCTTTGCCTTGGTCAATGTGATCAAAGAACGTACTCGTTACTTTGATGCTGATGTGTTGGCAGGGAAAAACTTATCCGTCACCAATACAGATTTAGAAGACCTGACTCAAGTGGCGAGCCGGATGTTAGATACAACGCCAGATAATGTGGCGATTAAAGTCGAGTCGTTGACGAATAAGGCGAATGTGGCTGCTTTTACCAGTAGCAAATTCAATAAATTAGGTTGCGAAACGGACTCAATTCTTGCTCATGCAGATTTGGCTCCGGTTGAAAAAGGCATCGTATACCCACTGTATCGAGTCAGTGTATGCGAAGAGCAAAGCTCTTGGTTCAAACCTTTTTTCAATGGCGGCACCGGGACAACGGTCAAGATTGGCTCTTCTTCAATCATGCCAGGGAGATAATGAAATGAAAATGCAGCGATACCAGCATCAAAGTCTCCAACAACAAAAAGGCGTCGCCGCGATATGGATGGGTTTATTGCTTGTTCCTATCATGGGGTTCACTTTTTGGGCTGTTGAGGGAACACGTTATGTTCAAGAGTCCAGCCGATTAAGAGACTCAGCAGAGGCTGCTGCGATGGCGGTGACCATTGAAGACCAGCCCGATGCAGCTCGTGAACTGGCAACGAAATATGTCGAAAACTATGTGCGAGATATTAAATCTGCCAGCCTTTCTGCCCAGCGATTTCATCAGGCGGAAGATGAAGGGGCAGGGGTGCTTGAATACATTCAATATACGGTGAACGCAAGGACGACACACGACTCATGGTTTGCGAGTAGTTTTGTTCCTTCTTTTAATGAGCAACAGGATTTAGCGGGCCGTTCGTTAGCCAGAAAATACCCCGTTTACCTTGGAGATAACAACATCGATATTGTCTTCGTATCTGATTTTTCAGGCTCGATGGACGAAAGGTGGGGATCAAGTCGACATAAAAAAATTGATGATTTGAAAACCGCAATCGATCAAATATCAAACAAGATTCTTTGTACATCTACTCGTAAAGAGTATGTCGATGGGGAGTGGAAAGATGTTTGTGACGAGCCGGGAGAAGATACAACCGGAGACAAGCTGCTTAATCGAGTAGGTTTTGTTCCATTTAACGTTCGAACCAGAGAAATTGTCGGGGGCAATCAAGCTCGGGCGACTAGCCAATTAAGTTACAGAGATGGTTATAACGCTTATCTATCGCCGTATACCTATAACGATGTTAATTGGGATTATTGGCGTACGTATTCGCAAAGTCAGGTACTCAACTGTGCGAGCAGGCAATCAAGATGTTCAAACCCCAAATCGGATAATCAAAAGTATGCGAAGCGTATTCGTGATGTCATCAATTTGGACCGTTATGCCGTTGCGGATGTTTACAACTATGTGGATTTTCCGGCGTCAGTTTCAACCATGTTTACTGATAAATCGGGATTAAAGCCCAATTTCTATAGTGTGAGTGGAACACGTCTATTTAACGCACATGGTTCCTCCAATTCATCGCAGTTTTACAACATTCGATTATCGAACAAGCTTTCCGATTTGAACGCAATTAAGTCGATGTGGGCAGATGGCGGTACTGCTGCGTTTCAAGGCATATTAAGAGGATCTCAGGTTCTTCATGATGGAGACCCAAACAGTACAGATGAAGAAGAGCAGCAAGCGTACAACAAGAAAATCAAGATGCTGCTGATTTTGAGTGATGGGCAGGAAAGTCCTAACAACGGCATTCTGAAAGGGCTAGTAGACAACGGTATGTGCGACAAAGCCAGAGCAGAGATTCCGGGCTTATACATCGGTGTTATTGGTATCGATTTTCGTGCTTCTCAACAAAGTGGTTTTCAAGACTGTGTTGTCAATCCAAGTGAAGACATCATCGATGTATCTGACTTAGATGAATTGATTGAAAAGATAGAAGAACTCATCCGCAAAGGCTCAAAAACAAGCGGAATAACTAAGTTGTACTAGAGGAAAATATGAAAAAGTTAGTGATTGGCGCAATCGCGTTATCAATGATGCCGTTAAGCTTTGCAGTAAAGGCTGGAGAAGGGCTTAGTGTTTATTGCGACAATACCTTCAGCGAGTACCAACATAGTGTCACTGTGGATGATGTTATCGGAATTGGTCAACATCGACAGGGCTTTTTGCAGATAGAGCAGAAATCCGACAGTCACGAGCTAAAACAAGTGTTGGCGGGTAAATCAAAGTTGGGGTTGGAACAATCTAGATGTTCGACTTGGATTGGCAATCAAAACAACTATCTACAAGGCAAGGGCTTAGTTGCGCGTCTGCATTTTGGCTTTGACCAATCCAACTTAACTCCGATGGGCAGTAAGGCTCTGAATCAACTCGCAGGTTCGCTTAAAAATAGCGATAGTGCTATTGCGGTAGATGGTCACACCGACAGCAAGGGTTCTGAAGGCTACAACCAATCGTTGGGCTTGCAGCGTGCGTTGACAACGTCTAACGGTTTGATTGCGCAAGGCGTGGATAAAAGCCGTATCGTCGTTCGTTCATTTGGTGAAACTCAGCCGATTGCGTCGAATTCAACCGCTGAGGGACGATCACAAAACAGACGCTCAGAAATATGGGCTTCTAAGAATGATCAGGCAAAACCAGATCAAATAAAACCAGACGAAGTAAAGCCAACGGAATAGGTTTTAATCGCAGAGTGTTCACCTTGCCTAAAACGCAAGGTGAAGCATTAACAACAATGGTGTCGTGGTGGGTCAATTTGGAGTGGCAGTGGGTAAATCTAAAACAGTATTAGTCATATGGGTGGGTCTAGCATGGAGTGGTGTTACCGCTGCCTCAGAGCTAATTAACTTTAATGAGCAAGATAAGCTAAACAACATCAAGTCGGCTTATCAGCAAGAATATAGCGCGCTCAATATTGATGAAAATATTGCGCATTACAATAAATTGAATGCTGAAATTGAGTCCACCAAGATCAAGTTGGTCAACAACGTTGAGATGATCAAATCTGATTCAAACCGTTTAACAGACAAGTTGGTCGATGGCGTCTACGATGAATCCTTGATGCTCACCTTACGTAATATGTCATCCAAAGTGAACTCAATGAAGAAAGAGATTGAGACCGCCGGCAAGTTGCTTGCAGAAACAAAACAGCAGCTGTCGCAAGACCAACGAGAAGCCAGTCAGATTGAGCGAAAGAAAAACGACGCGTTGCTGGCTTTGTATGAGAAGATCAAAGCTCGACATTTGGATGATTCGAAACGCGTTATTAATGATACTTATCAAGGCCAATTACAGTGTAATGTATCGGAAAGCTTATCAACGTGCGTGAACCGCAATCTTCCTTCTATCAAAAATGCATTTGTGTTGAGTAAAGGTGGCTTGTCGCGCATTCAACTTACGCGTTTTAGAGTGGTAGATGCAAACCAAAGACTAAATGGCGATCTCTCCTTTACCGCGGATGCGAGTTACAAACATGCCTACAGTGCAAATACAGAAGTGGAGCTTAGACAGGCGTTAAACCTAGATAGAGTGCGGTTTGTATTCCGTTCGAACTCGGAAAGTACGGTGTTCTACATCAACGATCAAGAAGTCGGGTCGGGTGGTAGAGTAGATGTGACGGGTAATTACGTGGGGGTTTACAGTGTTCGCGCCGTAAATAGCAATCAGACACAATCGCTTAAATTGAATCTCAAAAATGGCGGTGATTACTTCTTCCCATTTTCAAATAAGGCCAACGCAACCGACCTCCATTCAACTCGTTCAGTAATGGAAGAGGCGAGTAAGGTTGATGATGAAGCGACTAGAGACAAGCATTCTGGCAAATTCTCTGAGAGTCTTTTACCTCCAAACGCCGTTGCCGGAATGGAGCCTGCTGTGAAGCAAGATGTGAAACGCTATACCAATAAAGTGCTGTATAAAGACGATGCGTTTACTTACCTTTTACCCCAATTCAAAGGCAACCAAAAGTCTCACGATATCTTCCTAAATAGAGAGCAGGCTACCCAGTATTGTGAACGTCTATCCTCTCGTTTACCTAGCACTACTGCTTATCAATACCTTGAAAAGTACGCCAACCTTTCTTCTGGAGATTATTGGACGAATAAAGGCAGCGTTTATTCATCAGATAAGCATAAAGAGCTTGATAAAGCGTTTGATACGAACAAGTTTATTTGCATGGTGAGTATGAGCTAACAACGACAACGATACTATTCTGCGTCGCAAAAAACTTCTATAAGAGCCGTATTTACGGCTCTTTTTTTGTCTTCTTTTGGTGAATATTAGTTTGCTTAAAGGGGGGATAGCTTAGACAGTTGCCTTGCTGTGTTTAAATCCTTTCTCAATGCTATCCCATTATAGTTATTACCTCATAACATGTTCTTTTTAAAAATAAAACGTGAGTGGGCATATGGCGAACAGAATGTATTTAGAGTTGGCAAAGCAAGCTTGTCAGAGTGAAAGAGAATACGAATGGGGGTTGGCGTGCGAGCTTTGGTCGGAAGCTGCCACAAAAGCACCTGAGGGCAGCACGAATAAGTATTGGGCATTACTTCGGTCTGATTTTTGCCGATGTCGTGGTAGAGAGCATGGCATGTGTTTTTTAACAGAGGCGGCCTATCAGCGAGAGGAAACGAGAGAGGCAGTACGAGGGTTGAATCGACTTAACTATCTGAAAGGTAAATAAATACCACTTCAATGCTTCTTTTTTATGCAATAAGCGATATTGAGGACCCGATATTCGATTGAGCCTTCAGAGGTTCTCTATGTCACGTCAGAAAAATCTGATACTCACCTGCATGTATTTCTAATTTAGGTAAATTTAAATAATCTCAACTTATGGTTGGCAGCGTTATTTGATAGAGAATACCTATAGAAGTATTCAAAGATTTAAATGCGATATCTAACTGATACCCGAGTAACTTCAAGATACCGGTTTCTGGGGTATGAATGTCCATTTTTTACAATGGGCATTTTGAGTTTTACAGGGAGGGGAGTTATATGACTTATTGTTTTAAAGATGAGTTGAGTCGGTGGGTCGATACTCGAGATATTTCTCGAAAGGACCTTATCGCGCTGTTACAAAATAATTACTATGAGGAGTTTAAAGGCCTTGATTCTATTACCTTAAGCCGATGGTTTACCGGTAAAAGTATCCCGCCAATATATAAACAGTTCTATATTGCCAAGTGTTTGGATATAGATTTAATAGAGGTTCTGTTACGAATGGATCTGTCTAAGGTTCGTTACTCGAACAAACATGATCTTGTCATCAGCACCTTAGTTCGAGCTCTAGATTTTTCGATTTCTAACCTTTCTTATCGCAAGGTGTCTGGGCCTCCTAAAAGCGAAATAAAAAGTCTGACGATCAATGAATACTCTGACATGTTCAAAGAGTTTAACCATAACATTTCACCTCTCAAAAGGTTCTATCAGGACCTTCAAGAGAAAGCGAGTGATGTGAAGTATCAATGCGTTTTAATTAAAAATGACCAAGAGGCAACGGTAGGTCATTGGTACGGCATGGTGAACATTGAAGGTATTAATGGGCTACCTTCATTTATTACGTTCCCACAGGAAGAAGCTGAGCGTAGCTGTTTGATTGGTGTAGGTTACTATACGAGCTCTGCTCATTATTTTGAATTGATTATTCAAGCACTTTGCTATTACTTGATTAGATATTCCAGTAAAAAAGATTACGCGTACTTTTTCATCGTCGATTTTCAACCACTAATTGCATTCAGTAAGCTGGTCTTTAACGCAGAAGAAGTAAAGTACTATCCGCCAAAAGAGAAGGGCAGCATGGGTGTTTACCTATTCAGACACAATATAATCAAATCGATTTCTAACCCCGTTCTATTGAAGAAGGTGAAAGAAAAGCTCGAATGTCTAGTGGATTGCGATCCAAGTTGTAACTTGTGTAATCTGCGTGATTTTAGAAAAGATGAAATGATAATAGGTAATCGCATTCCTTTTTTAGACGTGACTGAATCTAGAACTCATGTTTGACAGTGTAGTAAGACAGAGCCGCGTATGGCGGCTCTTCGATCACTCGCTTGTGAGTGATTCCAACTCTTCATCGTTGAGATAACGGTGGCCTTGCCCAAGCCCCGATATCTTTTTGAACATCAATTCGCATTGTTCTTCTGCATGGGGATCATTTTCATTGACGCAGATACCATTTAAGAATGCATAACGTCCCTCACAGCCTATATCGTGGTTTGGGTTGATCATTGGAGTGGATAGCTGAGCTGTCACTCCATCGATTACGCAAGCGACTTTACCTTTTACGACACCGATTACACGTTTTACCCGATGTGCTTTATCTCCGCATTTCCATGCTTGGCGTGTTCCCCATTCATAACCATGTTTTTCTTTGCCTTTCTGAATATGCACAATGAGGTTCAAGTTCTTTTCCGTTGCATCAATAGGAGCTTGTACTATTTTTTGTGGCGGCGTAGTTCTGACAACAGATAAAGGCGCATTACAGTTTAGGTATTTAATCGGGTTTGCAGCGCCTTGTGGGAAATGCGAAGAAATGGCCTTGTAACGAAGCTGTTCTCGAACGGTTTCATTGGCTAATTCTCCAATAAAGCCCCAACGTTCTTTTCCATCAATATCGATTGGATACCAAGATTTGATCTTGTAAACTTCGCGAGTTAACCCACGATAGGTTGTTACTGCGTAAGTTGCTCTATCTCGTTTGCTGCCAATGACCCAAGCTTCTCTTGTTGCATCGTAAAGCTCTTCTTGCGTAACTTCGCGATAGTACTTTTTATTGATGTTAATAAGTACGATGGGTAATGAGGTCTCGAGCGCTTCGGCACTATACATAGCGATAATCTCATCAGTCGTTTTAATGCCAAAATCGCTGGAGTAATGACCCCCTTGTAAATTAGACAGGTTGGTTAGTCCTATAAAATCGATGAGCGCTGCTTCAACCTCAAATGCTGTTACTTCGTCTAATCCATGCCTCAATACATAGTGTTCTACTTTGAATCCCGCATTTAAAATACTTCGAATTGTGTCAAGTTTGTCGCTAGAGCTATCACTTTCTAATGCACATTCCGCATGATTAAAGATTCGATTGCCTCTGCCTTTTCCAACATAGAAGACGATGCCGTTGCGAGGGTCTCGTAGGAAGTAAACGTAATATTTAAGTTGTTCGATGACTGATTGAGAAAACATAACGTGGATTGTCCGCGCGATAGTTAATAAGGGTGGTAGTGCATATTTAAATGGCGACGGAATCTATCACGAAACCTAACTTAAGTCTTGAATGTTTTGCTTGTCACGAAATGGCAATTTTATTTTCGGTCCACTCGATATGATGCACCTGTATTGAGACAACTGACTCGGAGATAGAAACCATGAGTATCGTAATTAAAAATGCAAACGTGTTTAACGGTGTAGATGAGCAACTTCTGAAGAACGTGGACCTTCTGATTGAAAATAACTTAATCACACAAATCGGGAAAGTGGATGACTCGAATGCTGAGCAAATCATCGATGCAGAAGGCAAAACGGTGATGCCAGGTTTGATTGATGCACACGTACACATTACGCTTTCAGCGGGCTTCAATGAGCTGGATGGCATGACTCGAGAAGAGATCGCGATTCGCTCAGCGAGAATCTCTGAAGAGATGTTGATGCGTGGCTTTACGACCATTCGTGATGTTGCAGGCAACACATTGGGTCTGAAGAACAGTATCGATAAAGGTTATGCGAAAGGTCCAAGAATTTTGCCTTGTATGGCCGCGATTTCGCAAACTTGTGGTCACTCAGACTACCGTCAAAACCAAGCACAAGAACGCCTAGCGAACGGTCATGAAGACTCACCACTAATGAAGTCGGGCGCATTTAAAGTCGCGGATGGTCGTGCAGAAGTATTGAAAGCGGTTCGAGAGCAATTGTTTATGGGCGCTTCTCAAATCAAAGTGATGGCAGGTGGTGGTGCATCCTCTACGTTTGATCCTCTGGATACGTTGCAATACACGTTAGATGAAATGAAAGCGGCGGTGGAAGCGGCAAGCGATTATGGTACCTATGTAGCGGCTCATATTCACACAGCACCAGCGATGAAACGTGCCGCAGAGGCAGGTGTCATGTCCTTTGAGCACGTCACTATTATGGATGAAGAAATTGCTCAAATTGTGAAAGAGAAAGGCATTTGGCTTGTTCCATCATACTTCACGTCATCATTGATTGCAGAACGTAAGATCCCGTTGCCAAACGAAGAGACTTACCGCAAGACAGAACGCGTTGGTAAAGCAATGTTTAAGTCTGCTGAGCTTATCAAGAAATACGATATTCAAAACCTAGCGTTTGGTACTGACTGTGTTGGTAAAGCAAACGTTCATGAAAGTCAGATGCAAGAGCTGGGCGCTATTGAAACCACATTCGATACGATTACAGCACTTCGCATGGCTACCTCAAACTGTGGGCGTCTATTTGAATTGTCGACTTACAAACATCCGTATCAAGAAGGTAAGTTAGGTCAAATTGTGGAAGGTGCTTATGCAGACTTGCTTATCGTCGATGGCAATCCACTAGAAGGTGTAGATTGCGTGGTACAAGATGAAACTAAGAAAGTCATCATGAAAGACGGTGTTGTGTATAAGAACACACTATAGGCTAAATACCTCCTTACCAAAGGCGCTCACTGAGCGCCTTTTTTGCGTTTGGGGAAAGATTGGACGCCATTTAGCGAAAGCTTTCTGGATTAATCCTTTGACCCGTTCTAGCCCTTTAAACCTTCCTACCAGTATCATCTTTCATTGAAACTAACGTATCCTTTTAGGCTAATTTGTATTGTCCAGCGAGAGCGCCTCGATGCTCCCCTCGCGTTGAGTTTGGTTATGTTCTAGTACCCTATGCGGAAGGGGTAAGACCTTAAACATAGCGGCATAAGAGCGATGAATAGACACAATTTTACTTCTTATTTTTGGCCGTCAATGGCCCTGTCTTAGGTACTAAAGTTTAGAAAGAGAGAAGGGGCACAAGGTGATGATAGGAACATGAATTCAGGGATATGGCATACAAAAAACCGCACCTCAAAAAGGTGCGGTTTAGATAAAGGTAAAGTGACAGAATCAAATCGAGCTTACTTCATCACATAGCGATAAGTTTTGATTGCCAACCAAGTAAAGGCTTTGAATAAAATTTTTATGGTCTTAAAGGCAACTTTACCTATGGACAGCACCAGTTCGCTGGCAACGGTTAGACAAGTGTGTAAATCAGTTTGTTTGAACTCTGCGTAAGTCATGTTGGTCTCTCATTTTTTAAGTGGGGACTCCTGTCGCTCAATGCATACCCTGTAGCGATATAGTAGAAATAAGCAGGAATGGGGACTTACCATTTGGCGCCACTTCGCACGTAAAGATAAAAAAGTAATATCGATTATGATGGTTATAAATAGTCGTGGTGAATTTGTGATAGGTGGATTGCAGGTGCAAAAAAGCCACCACTAAAGAGTGATGGCTTCAAAGGGGCTAGTGTGATTAGTATTTTACAAACAACATTTTTCTGAGGCTGTTACAGCGAGACTTATCTAGTGGGTCACCAAGGTATTCGCCATCTTCTGCCGCTTTCTTCATGACCAATGCTCTTGCTCGGTCACCACTGTCTAGGTCTTGATATTCTTCTAAGGTTTTCAGCTTCAATAAACGGTATTTCGATTTGTCTTTGCCAGAGGCGACACGATCGTAACAGTAACTCATCGCTCCTGCGTTTGCGCCAATCTTGCTTGCGTCGGTAATCGCATGAGCGTTAAAACCAATAGTGCTCGTGAGTAAAATTAAAAGGGCATTGCGTGCTTTCATTTTTCTTTCCTAATTCAATCAAGTTGATGAATAAGATAAAGGGCAACGACCTCTAAAAATTGCCATTAAGCGACATTGGCGAAAAGTGAGCAATAACGCTTGTTTGTCAGAAACCTGTTAGTGGTAAAGGTGTGGCGCAAATTGGTAAATCTTAACAACTTGAATTCAATAATCTTTGCTCATCGAATCATTCGGAGCACGCATTATGAATGCGAGAAAATTTACTAACGATACCAAGCGCAAGTTACTTCCGTTTGTTTATCTATTGACGCTGACTGGCTGGGGGATTTACACGCTCACACATGATTACAGTTGGCAGGCATTGTTGTTGTTTGTCATCGGGTTACTGATGGTATTACGTAATTACCACTTAGAAAGCGAACGCATTGACGAAAAGATCGCGAGTATTGCCGCGCACTCAGTGATTGGTGTCGTCATCCTCAATCAAAATTTACGAGTCGACTTTGCGAACAAAAGCTTTTCCAAGTTAACAGGACATACGGCCAAACAATTGAATGGAGAAGATTTGAAGAAGTATGGTTTCAGTTGTTTGAACGACGCGATTGCGAAGTTAGGAGCAAAAGCAAACTGGAAAGGCGAAATCAAAGTGACGAACCGTTTTGGTGACCACTTAACGTTAGATACTCACATCACGCATTATGAAATGGGGATGGGAATGAGTGATCGATATGTACTTAGCTTCCGAGATATCAGCCATCGAGTTCGGTTGGAGAATAAGCTCAAGAATCTTGCAGAAAAAGACCCACTAACGGGCTGTTGGAATCGTCGTCGTTTTGACAAGGAGATAGCACGTCACGCCAGTATTGCTGACCGTTATGCGGTGTCGAATACCACACTGGCTATTATCGATATTGATCACTTTAAGCAGATCAATGACAAACATGGTCATGATGTGGGTGATGAGGTGATTAAAGAACTTGGGGAGTTGATGCAAGCGCAGTGTCGAGAGACAGACATTGTCGCTCGTGTTGGCGGAGAGGAATTTGCGATCATCATGCCAGAGACTAATAACCGCAACGCGTTTGAAGCGATTTACCGTCTCAAAGAAATCATTCAATCAAAAAGCGTACTGGGCATCACGATAAGTGGTGGAATTACGACGATCAATCGTTCTGTTGAGCAGAGCTATCGCCGAGCAGACAAGGCTTTGTATCGTGCGAAAACACTGGGGCGAAATCGAGTGTGTAGCTCTGATGGATATTCTGAACACATAGTTCATACGAAAAGAGCAAAAGCGTTCATGTAAATGACGCAAACAGTAACAAGATAATCAGAAAGCGGTTTACATTTTATAACAACTTGACGAAGCAATGGTGTTTCTTTGTCCAATTGATAGTCATGAAATTAAAATGAGTCGTAATTATTTGATGTCGATGTATTTTTGTTTGTTTATGTTTTTGAGGTGTAAGTGCTCAACATGAAGTATTTGCTCGTTAAATTCCGGTTTTCTTTTCTTAATGTCTGAAATTTAATGGTTTATTTCTTGTGCGTTAAGATGTCAATCTCGATTTAAACTTCATTTTACAGATGTTTAATTAATGATTGTTGTCGAAATGATTCGCTGGTGTCTACCATTTTTTCTAGATAATTAGTTTGAGTTCGAACTAAATTTGAGGCATTTTATATTTAACTAACCGTTCAATTAAAAATAACAAGGATGCAAAATGCCCAAGGTTGGGATGCCTGAAATCAGAAAACCGCAGCTAGTCAAAGCGACGATGTCGGTCATCGACAGAGTAGGTTTGCACGCCGCGAGCATCTCGTTGATCAGCAAAGAAGCAGGAGTATCAACGGGGATCATTAATCACTATTTCGGTGGTAAGCACGGTCTGTTAGAAGAGACCATGCGTGAGATCTTGCGCCAGCTTTCTGCAACCATCAAAGAGAACCTAAGCCAGCTACCGGCTGATGCGCATCATCAACGTATTAATGCCATCATCGACGGCAACTTTGTGGGTTTCCAAGCCGAGAACCAAGTGGCAAAAACTTGGTTGGCATTCTGGTCGTACTCCATGCATGACGCGCAGCTCAAACGTCTGCAACGAGTGAATGAACGACGTCTCCTTTCTCACCTAAAAAAAGAATTAAAAGCATTGCTGGATCAAGACCAAGCAGAGCTTGTAGCGCATGGTATTGCGTCACTGATTGATGGCATTTGGCTGCGCGGAACGCTCAACCCGCAAGGCATCGATGCCGAGAAAGCACGCGTCATCATCAACGACTATCTCGACAAACAACTCACGTTCTACTCAAAACAAAAATAAAGAGTCAAATCTTCAAATGGATATGAAAGCACACTACATCGATGGTGCCATGCACCTAGGATGCTCAGAAGAACACTTCACTACATACAATCCTGCCAATGGTGGGCCGCTTGCGAATGTGAAGCAGGCTAACCAGCAAGATATGCAAGCGGCAATTGAATCTGCCAAGCGCGGTTTTGCTATTTGGTCTGCCATGACGGCGACAGAACGCAGTCGTATCCTGCTTAAAGCAGTGGCGCTACTTCGTGAAAGAAACGACGAACTGGCAGCATTAGAAGTCGCGGATACGGGCAAACCAATCCAAGAAGCGAATTGCGTAGACATTGCAACGGGCGCTGATGTGATCGAATACTACGCAGGTCTTGCGCCTAGCATGCATGGCGAACAGCAACCGCTTAATGAATCCCAGTTTTTTTACACTCGCCGCGAGCCTCTAGGGATTTGTGCGGGCATTGGGGCGTGGAACTACCCAATTCAAATCGCGATGTGGAAGTCTGCACCTGCGCTTGCTGCGGGTAATGCGATGATCTTTAAGCCATCAGAAGAAACGCCGTTAACCGCACTCAAGCTGGCAGAAATCTACAGCGAAGCGGGGTTGCCAGATGGCGTGTTCAACGTCATTCAAGGTGATTACCGAGTAGGCCAAATGCTCACCGCACATCCAGACATCGCTAAAGTCTCTTTCACGGGTGAATCTGGTACGGGCAAAGTCGTGATGGGTGACAGTGCTAATACACTAAAGCAAGTGACCATGGAACTTGGCGGTAAATCGCCAATGATCATTTTTGATGATGCCAAGCTAGACGACGCGGTTTCTGCTGCAATGGTTGCAAACTTCTACACCCAAGGCGAGGTTTGTACACACGGTACTCGCGTGTTCGTTCATGAAGGTATTTATGATGAGTTTGTCGCTCAACTTAAGAAACGCACCGAACTGCTGGTGGTTGGCGATCCGCTTGATGAGCAAACCCAAATTGGTGCGCTAATTTCCAAAGAACACGAATCAAAAGTCCTTTCCGCAATTGAACAAGCGAAAGCAAGCAAAGCAACGTTGCTGACCGGTGGCTACAAAGTCACAGACAATGGTTTGGCGAGCGGTAATTTTGTTGTGCCAACGGTTTTCATTGATTGCGAAGACGACATGCCGCATGTGCAGCAAGAGATCTTTGGTCCCGTAATGTCAGTGCTTAAGTTCAGTGATGAAGACGAAGTGATTGCACGCGCTAACAACACCGATTACGGACTTGCAGCTGGTGTGTTCACGCAAAATCTCTCTCGTGCACACCGCGTCATTCATCAAATCCAAGCTGGCATTTGTTGGATTAACACCTGGGGTGATTCTCCAGCTGAAATGCCAGTTGGCGGTTACAAACTGTCTGGCATTGGACGTGAAAACGGCGTTGAAACCCTTAAGCATTACACCCAAACCAAGAGCGTGTTAGTGCATTTGGGCGATTTCGATAGCCCTTACGCGTAATCAGTCTGGAGGATTTGTAATGCAACAACACTACGATTACATCATCGTCGGTGCTGGCTCGGCAGGCTGTGTTTTGGCGGATCGTTTGAGTGAAAGCGGTCTACACCAAGTCTTGCTGCTAGAAGCGGGTGGCTCAGACAAGAGTATCTTCATTCAGATGCCAACGGCGCTGTCTTACCCAATGAATACTGAAAAGTACGCATGGCAGTTTGAAACTGTAGCGGAAGATGGACTAGACGGACGCCAACTGCATTGTCCACGCGGCAAAGTGTTAGGCGGAAGCTCTTCGATCAACGGCATGGTTTATGTTCGTGGTCATGCATGTGACTTTGACGAATGGGAAGCAGAAGGCGCGAAAGGCTGGAACTACCAAACGTGTTTGCCGTACTTCCGTAAAACGGAAACGTGGACAGGCGGCGCAGACGAATACCGTGGCGACAGTGGTCCTGTTGGGACGTGTAACGGCAACGACATGAAGCTGAATCCACTTTACCAAGCGTTTATTGACGCGGGTAAAGATGCAGGCTACCCAGAAACGCAAGACTACAACGGCTATCAGCAAGAGGGCTTCGGTCCAATGCATATGACGGTAGACAAAGGTGTGCGAGCTTCTACCTCTAACGCTTACTTAAGCCGTGCAAAAAAGCGCAGTAACTTCACCTTGATGAAAGGCGTAACTGTTCACCGTATTTTGCTTGAAGGTAAAAAAGCGGTTGGAATTGAGTTTGAAAAATCTGGCAAAATCAAACAGTGCTTTGCTAATAAAGAAGTGGTGTCGAGCGCAGGTTCTATCGGCTCGGTACAACTGCTGCAACTCTCGGGTATTGGTCCTAAGACTGTGCTTGAGAAAGCGGGCGTTGAAGTGAAACACGCTCTTGAAGGTGTGGGTAAGAACTTGCAAGACCACCTTGAGGTGTACTTTCAATATCATTGTAAACAGCCGATCACGCTCAACAGCAAGTTAGGTTTGATCAGCAAAGGCTTGATTGGTACGGAGTGGATTCTGACGCGCAAAGGTTTGGGGGCGACCAACCACTTTGAATCGTGCGCGTTCATCCGTTCTCGTGAAGGCTTGAAATCGCCAAACATTCAATATCACTTCCTACCAGCAGCAATGCGTTATGACGGACGCGCGGCATTTGATGGTCACGGCTTCCAAGTGCATGTTGGTCCAAACAAGCCAGAGAGTCGCGGCAGTGTCGAAGTGGTTTCTGCCAACCCAAATGACAAGCCAAAAATCGAGTTCAACTACATCTCGACGGAACAAGATAAGCAGGATTGGCGAGACTGTATTCGTCTAACGCGTGAAATCCTCAATCAACCTGCAATGGATGCGTTCCGCGGTGAAGAGATTCAACCGGGTCTGAACATCACCAGCGATGAGGCGATTGATGAATGGGTGAAGCAAAATGTGGAAAGTGCTTACCACCCATCGTGTAGCTGCAAAATGGGCGCAGACAATGACCCAATGGCAGTTCTGAATGAAGCCTGCCAAGTGCGTGGCATTGAAGGCTTGCGCGTGGTGGATTCATCCATCTTCCCAACCATTCCGAATGGCAACTTAAACGCACCAACCATCATGGTTGCAGAGCGTGCCGCGGACATGATCTTGGGTAATCCCCTCGAACAATCGAATAACACACCGGTTTGGATTGCTCCGAACTGGCAAGAGACGCAAAGAATGCGTCCGCCGAAAAGAGACTTAAGCTCAATTTCATAAAGTCAGTAATCATTACAAGGAATTTAAACATGTCTACGATGACAAAAATCTTTTCATCTATCGCGCTGAGTGCAGTGGCGACAGGTGCTTACGCTAACCAATGTGAAACTGTTCGATTTGCCGATGTAGGCTGGACAGACATTACTGCAACTACTGCTGTTACCTCTGAACTGCTAAAAGGCTTGGGCTACAAAACCAAGACCGATCTTCTGTCTGTACCTGTAACGTACTCTTCAATGGCAAACGGCGACATTGACGTATTCCTAGGTAACTGGATGCCAACCATGGAAGGCGATATTGCCAAGTACCGTGAAGCTGGCACAGTGGAAACCGTTCGTGCAAACCTTGAAGGCGCGAAATACACCCTAGCCGTGCCAAAGTACGTGTACGAAGCTGGCGTGAAAAGCTTTGCTGACTTGGCAAAACATGCCGACAAATTTAAAGACCGCATCTACGGCATTGAGCCGGGCAACGATGGCAACCGTTTGATCCAAGATATGATCGACAGCGATGCATTCGGCTTGAAAGACTTCAGCCTAGTGGAATCAAGCGAAGCGGGTATGGTGTCTCAAGTGTCTCGTGCAGTGCGCCGTAACCAATGGATCGTTTACCTAGGTTGGGCTCCGCACCCAATGAACAGCAATGTTGAGATGGAATACCTATCTGGTGGTGACGACTTCTTTGGTCCTAACTACGGCGGTGCAAATGTTTACACTAACGTACGCCAAGACTACTTATCTGAGTGTCAAAACGTGGGTCAACTGCTTAAGAATCTAGAGTTCAGCCTAGAAATGGAAAACCAGTTGATGGAAGCGATTCTAAACCAAAAACAAAAGCCAGCGAAAGCGGCACAAGAATGGTTGAATGCCAACCCACAACAATTTGAAGCGTGGCTAGAAGGCGTGAAGACGTTAGACGGCAAAGACGCAAAACAAGCGATTACTTCTTACCTAAAAACAAACGCTTAATCATTCCTCTCTTTAGGAAAAGGTGGGTAGAGATGCCCGCCTTTTAACACAAAGGTTTTATTGTGAATTTTATTACGGACAACAAACTTCCGTTGGGCGAATGGATGGAAACAGGCGTAGATTGGTTAACCATGAACGCGTCGGGTTTCTTTGATGCTATCTCTATTTTTCTCGAAACCATCATTCTATTCGTGGTGGATATTTTCAAATGGATGCCACCGGCAGCACCAATCATCATGACCGCAGCGATTGCGTGGTTCCTACACCGTAGCATTCCTTTAGTCGTGTTTATCGTGTTGGCGCTGCTGACTATCCTTAACCTCGGCTACTGGCAAGAAATGCTGGAAACCTTTGTTCTCGTCTTCGCTGCGACAACGATTTCCGTATTAATTGGCGTGCCGCTTGGCATCATGGCGGCGCATCGCCCGTGGTTGTATACCTTATTGCGCCCGATACTCGATTTAATGCAGACCGTACCAACGTTTGTGTACCTGATCCCAACATTGGTTCTGTTTGGTTTAGGCATCGTTCCGGGTCTGATTTCCACCATTATCTTTGCCATCGCCGCGCCGATTCGTCTGACTTACCTTGGCATCACCAAAGTGCCAGAAGAGTTGATTGAAGCGGGTAAAGCGTTTGGTGCAAGCCGCATGAAATTGCTCTTCAAAGTCGAACTCCCAGCGGCATTGCCAAGCATAATGGCGGGTGTGACCCAGTGCATTATGTTATCGCTTTCTATGGTGGTGATTGCGGCACTAGTAGGTGCCGATGGTCTAGGTAAGCCAGTCGTACGTGCACTGAACACAGTGAACATTTCTCAAGGCTTTGAAGCTGGTTTAGCGATTGTTTTGGTCGCGATTATTCTCGACCGCCTGTGCAAAGCGCCAAACCAAAAGGAGGCATAACATGGATGCAATTACGATTGAAAACCTCGACGTTGTGTTTGGGCAGCAGCAAGAGCAAGCATTGGCACTTTTAGACCAAGGCAAGTCTCGCCAAGAGATCATTGATGAAACCGGACAAGTAGTTGGTGTTGATAAGGTCTCAATGAGCGTCAAACAAGGTGAGATCTGTGTATTGATGGGGCTTTCCGGTTCGGGTAAATCAAGTTTGCTTCGTGCCGTGAATGGTTTGAATGAGATCTCTCGTGGCTCACTCAAAATCAAAGATGGCGACGACATGGTAGAGCTTGCCAATTGTGACGAACAGACTTTACGTAACCTGCGTACTCATCGCGTGTCGATGGTGTTCCAAAAGTTTGCGCTGATGCCGTGGTTGACTGTATTGAATAACGTGGCGTTTGGTCTTGAGATGCAGGGCATTGGCAAAGCGGAACGTCGTAAAAAAGCGCGTGAACAATTAGAAATGGTTGGGCTAAGCGAGTGGGAGAGTAAGTTCCCGCATGAGCTTTCAGGTGGTATGCAGCAGCGTGTAGGTTTGGCTCGCGCCTTTGCTATGGATACCGATATCTTACTAATGGATGAACCGTTCTCCGCGCTCGATCCTCTGATTCGTGCTCAGCTTCAAGATGAATTGATTCAACTGCAAGAGAAGCTCAATAAGACGATTTTGTTTGTGAGCCATGACCTAGATGAAGCGCTGAAAATCGGTAACAACATTGCCATTATGGAGTCAGGCAAACTGATTCAACACGGCAAGCCTGAGCAAATCATCCTTGCGCCAGAAAACGACTATGTAGCAGATTTTGTGGCTCACACTAATCCGCTCAATGTTTTGAAAGGTCGTTCATTGATGCAAGCTAGTACCGAGCTTAAGCAGCAGAATGACCGCGTATTGGTGTGTGCAGATAAGCAGATTTGGGTCGAGCAAGAGCCGAAAGGTGTCACGCTGGTGGATTCGGATAAGTCATTGGTGAATTGGGAAAGCGATTCAACCACACTCGACGACATCGGCGAAAGCACGGTCGTTCAAGCTAACCCAGACATCAGCATGCGTGAGGCGATTGAACTGAAGCAACGCAGCAATCAACCTATCTTGCTAGTTGAAGAGAACAAGTTAGTGGGTGTACTAAGTGACAATGAATTGTATGACGCATTGCTTGGTAACTTTAAGTCCAAGCAAGTGGCGTAGCTGTCTCTTATTTCAAAACGTTTATTGATCCCCCTAAAATAAAAAAGAGCCGTACTCTTAGACTGAGAAACTAAGAAGTACGGCTCTTTCAATTTGAACAATGATTTAGATAGCTAAGCTCTAGGCTAGGAACCCAGGAGCTAGGAGACGATACTCATTAAAGAGTAGTAATTACGTCATCCATGTGTAGACGTGCTTTTGGTAGACCGTGGTTGTAGTCTTCGCCGTCTTTGTGGTAGCCGATTGCCAGTGCAACTTCACATACGTGACCGTCTAGTTCTACTTTGAACTCTTCGCCGATCAGTGTTGGGTCAACACCTTCCATTGGAGTAGAGTCGATACCTAGACGCGCTAGTGTGTGCAGTAGGTTACCAAGTGCGATGTAAACTTGCGCTTTCGTCCAGCCACCGTTGTAGCCGTTCTCATCTGTGTTTGCTTCAGCAAATGCGTAAGCACCCATGAACATGTCGTACATGTCTGCTGGTAGGTGACCAGAAGTTACTTCAGCATCAACACGCTTCGCGAATTTCTCTTTAGTAAATTTTGGATCGTACGCTAGCAGAATAGTGTGAGATGCTGCTTTAGCGTGCGGTTGGTTGAACTGGTGCATGTTAGCAAACGTGTCGTGGAAACGCTGTTTCGCTTCGTCGCTCTCAATTACGATGAATTTCCAAGGCTGAGAGTTGATAGAAGACGCAGATAGGCGAATTGCTTCTTTGATGATTGCCATATCTTCTTGAGAGATGCGTTTCTCTTCGTCGTATTTTTTAGCTGTGTAACGGTTGTTTAGGTCTGTAATGATTTGATGAGACACGTTTATATCCTCTTAATATTATTAGACAAATGAGGATGCGCTTAGCATCGACAACCATGCGTACCTCGAAAGTGAGTCCATAATATCGACTTTTATCGAATTGATAATACGTGTTTCGTTTAAATCACTTTCTATTTTTTATTGAAAATCGAATTTGAACGGCTAGCAGGCAGGTTAGCATTCTCCGCACGCCGACGTTCAGAAACCGCAGAAACCACCAATGAGCTTGGTAGTATTATTAAATTACATTCATAATGAAAATAGATAAGTTGGTTGGAGGTTAGGGTATGAACGTAATCGAGGTATTTAACGACAGCTATGAACGCTGTGTTACCCATGAGGACTTCTTTGATTTGTTCTACGAGAACTTTTGGTCGAAAGGTGAAAACTTCAGACAAAAGTTCGATGGCGTGGACATGAAGAAGCAAATCCGGATGCTTAAAGGGTCTATTGTGTTTGTGATGATGGCAGATACTTCAACAGACGCTCGTGACATGATGCGTAAATACGGCAATAAGCATGGACACAACAATATTGGCGTCGCCCCTGAAGATATCGATGTCTGGTTTGAAAGCCTGTTAGAAACCGTCGCTCAATGTGATCCTGACTTTGATGAAAGGGTCGAGTACGCGTGGCGTCACTGCTTTGAAACAGGATTGGCAATTATGAAGAAAGAGTGCACCGACGCTCAAGTTCAATCAATGTTATAAGTATCCTTGAAATGGCTGAATACTAGAATTCTTTACTATTTACTAAGGGTGGGAAGCTAAGCCTGAGAAATTACAATGCTCAGGTTGGTAGGCCTATGTAATGATTAAAGCGCTCAACAAGCTTACAGGGATTGGCATGTCTTAAACTCAGCGTGTTGTTTAAGAAGCATTCAACATGGGGCAGCCATGTCTTTTTACTGAATTAAGCAACAAAGCCATTACGAGAGCGTTGTTTAGATGAGAAGCGATAAATCTGAAGCATCATAGTTGACGCCGACTTGCATCGTGCTTGCTTAAAGATAGGTTTTTTATTAGCTCTAAGGAAATATGCTAGTGTACTAGAAAACATGTCCTTTATAGGGACGATTTGTTTTTACTCTCCTTTAAAACGGCCTTTCTTGTAGTAAAAAGAACGCTTTGCTCTTTAAGGTATAACCAGTATAAAGTGTGGCTATATAATAAGCACTTGGCTTTATAGGAGAAGCGCTTATCTATGGATGGCGATGATATTAAAAAGAAGCACATAGCGACTAGTAGCGGCGGAGGTTACACCTCACTTGTTGAGGGGAAGGTTAGCCCTAAAGCAAAGACGCTTGGAGAAACTCTTAAACAGCTTGCTGAACGACAGCGTTTGGCACGTAAAGAAGAACTGACCTACTCAAAAGAAGATGAAGCCCGTTGGGCCGCAAATCGAGAAAGATCCATTGGCCGCCTAGAAAAAATTGAAGTGCCGAGTTTCGATCTTGATGAGGCACTGGCGAACCCTGAACTGGATGCGGTTAATTCAGTTAAGCTTGACCCTGCCTCAATGCTTGCTGATGATATTGAGGCACTGGCTAAAGAGGGAAAAGAGTTCATCAATAAACCAACATTAGCGGGCGTGGCTTCCATGGCTGTTATCGCTATTCCTGGCAAGTTTTTAGATGATGCCGGTGGTAGGTTAGTTAAAGAAGCCTTTGAGAGAAACCCATTTAAAGAGATTAATGGTAGAAAAATCATCAATAGCGATTTAGCCGGAAAAGCTGTTAAAGCAGAAGGCGGTGAAGTGTTTATCGACTTTGATGGTTTTCCTGACTTTACCCCATATGCTGAAAAAATTGTTCGTGTCGATGGCCTGACCGGTAACCGAGCTAAAGACGGAAAGTTGGCAATGCAAGCGTTGGGCATGAATGACTACAACAAGAAAGATATGGTTTGGCATCATCATCAAGATGCTAAGTCAATGATGCTAGTTCCCAAGAACGTTCACTCGGTCGCTATGGGTGGGGTTAGCCATACTGGCGGTGGCGCCATTATTAAACACAACAAAAGTAATCCAGAAAATATTCTGAATTACATGTCTCCACCGGAGAAAAAGTAATGAATATAATTGATTCAATTGGTTACGATATCCAAAAGCTACAAGCTTATGATGACTTAACTGAGAAAGAGCTTCTGCTTTCAAATTACCCTCATGTCGAAGAGGCAACATGCGGAGGCGAAGTCCCTATGTCGGAGGTATTCGATATAGATGATATTGAAGATATCTACATGAGGTTTAAACCATACTTAGACAATCCTGAGATCTCCAATGAATCTGATATAGCTCCGATTATTGAAGGGTTAGGGAATGCTTATGTATG
Organism: Vibrio sp. 10N.222.52.B12; assembly: GCF_002875385.1. Classification (NCBI taxonomy): domain Bacteria; kingdom Pseudomonadati; phylum Pseudomonadota; class Gammaproteobacteria; order Vibrionales; family Vibrionaceae; genus Vibrio; species Vibrio sp. 10N.222.52.B12. Next base: position 34,365 of record NZ_MDAW01000152.1, read on the forward strand.
TCTAGGTTTTGGCCCTGAAAATAAAGGTTTCGTCTACTATTTAGATTTTGACTTTGGGTGTTTCCTTTTAGATAAAAACCTAGATACCTTTTTGTCCAAATTAGCTTAGAGTGCAGCGAAAGCCGTTCAAGTATGGTGAAGAGACGGTACGTTAGGCCCTTCATTTAAGTTCATAGTTCCCCAATCTACAAATATGCGTCCCTTATACCGAAGTGCAAGGGATGCTGAAGAATACTTACTCATTACATTTGGTGTATCGATATGGCAATTGGTTATTTGCTGAACGCTTATCATATGGTTCATATCGATAGAAACCTTGGCAACATTATTTAGAGAGGGAGTAGAAAATGGCGACTCCCTTTTTTCATTTCTACTTCTCTCATTTGCGTCTACTGGTCTTACTCTTTCCCTTCTTCCGATTCTCCTTGATTTTTTTTCACAGCCTTGGCTATATCGGAGACCGCTTCGACGAGATTAATCGGCATCGGGAAGATAATGGTTGATGTCTTGTCTGTGGTGATTTCAGTGAGCGTCTGCATGTAACGAAGCTGTAATGCGTTAGGTGCTTTATTTAACATCTCGGCGGCTTCTCTGAGTTTGTTGGAGGCTTCCAACTCACCAGTTGCGTGGATGATCTTCGCTCGGCGGTTACGTTCTGCTTCGGCTTGGCGGGCGAGGGCGCGCACCATGCTGTCGTTCAGATCAACGTGTTTCACCTCAACCGTTGCTATCTTGATACCCCAGTCGTCAGTTTGCTGGTCGAGGATGGATTGTAGGTCTTTGTTGAGGCGCTCACGTTCAGAAAGCAACTCATCCAGTTCATGCTGACCAAGCACCGAACGCAGCGTTGTCTGCGCAAGTTGGCTGGTGGCATCGCTGTAGCTTTCAATATTGTTGATCGCCATTTGTGGGTCGACAACTCGGAAGTAAACCACGGCGTTGACTCTGACTGATACGTTGTCACGGGTGATTAGATCTTGGGTTGGGACATCTAACACAATGGTACGTAAGTCAACGCGAACCATTTGTTGAATGAAAGGGATTAAGATGATTAAGCCCGGTCCTTTTACTTCTTGGAAGCGACCGAGGAAGAACACCACGCCGCGCTCGTACTCACGCAGCACCTTGAACATTTGCGTTGCCAGTGCAACCAATAAAACAATGATAACGGCAACAGTGTAGAGCATCATAAGCGCCTCCTATTCCTTAGGGCGGTCACTGGGTTTCACGGTTAGGGTCAACCCTTTTATAGTTACCACGGTGACGTGGTCTCCTTGTTTGAGCTGTGCGTCAGCTTTGGCTTGCCACAAAGCACCATCCAGTTGGACAAGCCCCGTTCCATCAACAAAATCATCGCTCACAACAGCGAGTTTGCCCGGGTAGGTTTCTAGTCCGGTGGTGGCTTTTTTACTGCGAATTTTAAGAAGCAAGCCAACGGTAATCACAATTAATCCGGCAGAGAAAACAGCGATACCAATGATCAATGGAAGAGCGATTTGGAAGCCGGGGATGCCGCTGTCCATTAGAAAGATGGAGCCGAGAACAAACGCAACGACGCCACCTAAGCCGAGTATACCAAAGCTCGGGTTAAAGGCTTCGGCAATCATCAGAGCAATACCGAGCAGCAGTAACCCTAAACCAACGTAATTCACTGGCATCATTTGTAGGGCATACATGGCGAGTAACAAACATATCCCACCGAGCACACCTGGCAAGCCGATGCCAGGGTTGTAGAACTCTAATAACAGCCCGTAAATACCGATTAGCATCAGGATGTAAGCCACGTTGGGATTGGTGATCACCGCCAACATCTCTGCACGCCAGTCTGGGATGCGCTCGACCCACATTGGGTTATCTAACGTTAGCTTGTATGGCTTGCCGTTCACTTTTATCTCTGTGCCATTAATAGTGCTAACCAAGTCTTCGGGCGAGTTAGCAATGTAATCAATAACGTTTAAATCCAGCGCTTCTGAAGCATCGATGTTTGCAGCTTCGCTGACGGCTTTCTCTGCCCACTCTGCGTTTCTGCCATGCAAGCGCGCCAAACCTTTGATGTACGCTCTGGCGTCATTAATGACTTTCTTTTCCATTGCGGTTTTAGCAGGTACTTCATCGGAGTTTTTTCCTGATGATTCATCATTCGATTCGTCATTGTCTTTGTCGTCGGCACTAGAAGGTTGCTGTGGTGCGCCGCCAAGTGAAACAGGCGTAGCTGAGCCTAAATTGGTGGCTTCTGCCATCGCGGCGACATGACTGGCGAGCAGAATGTACGTGCCAGCGCTGGCTGCCCGAGAGCCTGACGGACCAACCCAAGTTGCAATAGGGACGGAAGAGGTAGTGATGGCGTGAATTATGTCTCTCATTGAGCTATCAAGTCCGCCGGGGGTATCCATTTTTAGAATGATGAGGTCGACGTTGTTTTGCTGAGCCTCTTCAATCTCTCGCGACAGATAATCGCTCAGAGCAGGACCAATTGCGCCTTTGACTGGCAATACCCAAACGGTGCTCGCTAGCGCTTGGCTGGCAAACAAGAGTAGAGGAAGAAGCCACAATCGTATCTGTTTCATACAGCCCTCCTTGTGTTACCACTGGGACTTTTTGAAAACACTATTTAAAGTATAGATACGAGTGGATGAGAGGATGGATTTATCCTTTGCACCCAAATGTATAAGCAAATGTACAAAGGTGGGACGTTCGCTGTGTTACACACTTTGTCACGTAATCTGGGTTTTCATGCGTTGTGGTTCGTAATAAAACCAGTAAACTGCGAAGAATCAACGACACTCAGACAAGAAGATAAGTTGGAAATTATGATGTTAATTGCGATTCGATTGGTGAAGCTTGCCGTTATCTGTGCAGTGTTCTTCACTATCTACGATTTGATTGCGTTCGGTGAGGTGACTTGGATTAACCGTTTCTTCAATCTGTAATCCGAAATGAAAGGGGCATCGCGCCCCTTTTTGCTGTCTAATTTGTCAGTTCTGGCTGTGAAGGTGGTGTGTTCACCACGGACATCTGCTGACATCGATCTTGAGCTAGGAAAAGAAACTTGTCGTAACCGCTTCTTTCTAGTTCTTCGCTAGAGACAAGTTGTTTAACGATGTTATCGCACTTCTTGATTAGGATTTCGACTTGCAGTGCGTTCTTATTGGTTGGCCATGCACGAGTCAGCACCTTGATGATGTTGATACACACAGTACGCAGTAAAGGGCAGTGTGCTTGTAACTCAATCAAGGCATCAATGAGAGATTGATAATCTTGTTCTGCCGCGCGGATCTTTTTGTATTGTTCCTGCATCCACGCCTGTCGCTCAACATTGTCCGCTTCCAATGAGCGACCAAGTGTAATTTTACTCGACAAAATGGTATCACTAGAATCGGTTTGTAAGTTCTCAAAACACCATGTGATTGCATGAGTAAACTCGGATTCAAAGTTCATTTCATGTAATAGCCACGCGAGATGAAACTGTGCGTAAAAATGCGCGAATGGTTTGCGGTGATATAAATCACTGAGCACTTTAAACGCTGCTACATATTGGTTCTCTTCAATCGCGATATGTGCCGCAATCAAATCCAATTCATTTTTTAATGCTTTATTTTTCGGCCCAGACATGACGGATTTGAACAAGTTCTTTGCTTGAGCCAATAAGTCTTCTCTTCCCTCGAGTTTGCGTGCGCAATAAAGAAGGATTCGAATCAGGTTTAACTTTGCGTAGGTATTGTTTCTGTAAGTATCTTTGTTGATTTCCATGTATACATGGTAATGCATTAGAGCAGAATGATAGTCATGCTCAGCTAAGCATAAATTCACGATGACAAGTTCGCGTTCCGAGTTCCCCTCAACCAAACTGCTTGCAAGCTCCAAATGTTTGATCGCAGTTGGCACCTCACGGTTAAGCATTGTGTAGTTTGCTGCACATTCGCGGACTTCAACGTTGTTCGGAGACTCCTCTAACAAGGCGAGTACTATTCTTTTTGCCTCGTCTGCTTCACCCAGCGCAACCATGGTATTTGCCAAGCCAATCTTTGCCCAATTCACGTCTTTACGCTCAATCACTCGTTCGTAAACGTGTTTGGCTTCTTGGTGTAGTTTGAGGCGTGTTAGAAAGTCAGCACGAAACTTCTCAATAATGAAGAAATATTCGGGATTAAATGGTGTTAACTCATCGCAGGCCTCTAACCCTGAGCGAGCATCGTTTTTGAGTTCAGCCTCATAGAGTGCGCGCAAAGTGACTTTACGCTTTATTGCGGCTGAAATACGTTCTCTAAGCGTTATGGAATTAAAAGGTTTGAGCAGGTATTCGTCGGGTTTAAGCTCAATGATGGCACGCACGATAGTGGCAGAGCTCTCACCAGTAACAAGGATAAACACCGTGTCATGGTTGAGCAATTTGAGATGTTTAAGTTCTTCAAACAACTGCTTGCCATTCATACCCCGACCGAAGTTGTAGTCACAAATGATCAGGTCGATGTGCTCTTTGTGCGCAATCGAAATTGCCCCTCTTGCTAAGCGTGCTGTAAAGATACGTTTATCCGAAAAGCCAAGTTTAGTCAGCATGTTACGAAGAGTAAGGACGACAATAGGCGCATCGTCAACGATCAGGATATTGTATTCAGAGAAAGATTTACTGCTCATTTTTTTATGTAATCGTCTAATGGTTTAAACAAAGCTGCTGGTTCGTCAGCAGCAATGAACAAAGGCGTTATACAAGCTTCTTTAAGGCTTCAAGTGGTATCGCTTTAGAAGCGACAAATCCCTGATACAAGTCCACTCCTAATTGATTCAAGTAGTGCAAGGTATCTTCGTCTTCGACCCCTTCTGCAACCGATTTTAAGCCCAATGACTTCGCCAGTTGAAGGCTTGAAATGGTCAATTGTTGGCTCTTGAAATTGGACAAAGAATTGCTGATAAATTGTCGATCAATTTTGAGCTCGGTGTACGGCAAGACCGCCAACTGACTTAATGATGAATAACCCGTCCCAAAATCATCAATAGCTAAACCAACGCCACGTAAACGTAAATTAGCGAGGTTGGCCAACGAGATCACACCTGAGTCGTAAACTTCATCTTCCGTCAGTTCCAAGGTGATGCGTTCAGGGGCAACGCCATAGTCAGTACATAAAGCAAAAAAGCGTTCACTCATAGGCTCCCTGAGTGATTTCTGGTTCATGTTGACCGATAAATGAATCGCTTTACCCAAATGTGCGATATCACGTAGTGCTTCTTGAAGCACGAGCCAAAATAGACGATCGAGTTCGTTGCGTTGGTTTATTTGATCCAAAAACGCAACAGGGGCAAGCAAGCCATGCACCGGATGATGGCAGCGAACCAAGGCTTCTACACCAACCAGCGTGTTGTCGTCTGTGGTGTATTGAGGTTGGTAATAGTTTTCAAACCAACCGTTATTAAAAGCCTGCTCAATCTCTTCGTTATTGAGTTGAATCTGAGGTTGCTTTACTTCCGATTGCTGCATCTGTTTTTGAAATGCAGTTACAATCTCGTGTAACTGTTCAAAAGAGATGGGTTTGGTCATGGCACGCACAAATACGTAATTGGCGGATAAACACATGTTGTAAGTGATCTCGACAATGTCTTTGCTCATCGCACTTAATATCACCACACCCTTTGGTTTGATTTCCTCAGACAATGTTGAGAGTAAGTTGATACCATTTAAGTCGGGCAGGTCAATATCGCAAATCATTAGGTCAATGTTGCCGCCAGCACACACTTCTGACACTTTTGAACCGCTATGGACTAGGCTCACTTGCCCGTCAACTAAACGGTTTGCCAAAATTTTTAAATTTGTTGCTTGTAAAATGTCGTCTTCAACAATCAACACGTTCATTTATTGCTCTCACAAAGCGTTAGCCATTGTTTAGTGATGGCTACAATCGAATTCATCTCTTGCAGAAGGGCATGTTTCGCCTGTACCTCCTGCGGTGTGCCAATTAACGTTTCACACTGTTTGGCCAAGTTTTGTAGCGGGTTGAGATTTAATGCTGCCGCCGAGCCTTTGATACGATGCGCTACTGATTTTAAGCTTTCTTTGCCTGATTCAATCAGCTCGATGTCGCTAGATAGTGCATCACAAACCACTTGAGCCATTTCGATACTCTCTTCTTGGTTATAAGCACTTAGCCACGCGTTTCTTGCTTCTTCTGTGATTTCCAATGCCAAATATTGTTCACACAAGTCACGTAGGTCATCCAAGCTATAAGGTTTGAATAACACTTCTTCTATACCAAACTCTCTTGCTCGTTCCACGACATTCCTTGAGTTTTCCGCGGTACAAGCGATGACAGGGATATGTTTCAGCGAGTTGTTTTGTTTGAGTGTTTGAGTTAACTGATAGCCGTCCATTTCTGGCATATGGCAATCAGTGATGATCAAACTGACTGGCGTTTGTTGTGTATCATCGTGAATGGCACAAAGCTGTCGTAACGCTTCTGTACCGCTTTTCGCTACATCACAGGCAACCCCAAGTCGTTCAAACTGTCTTTTGAAAAGTAATCGGTTGATCACATCATCATCAACGACAAAAACTCGTCCCTTCCAGTCTTGTCCTGGCCGCTCTTCAAGGGAGTCGTAAACCATCGAACTCGTGTCCAGCTTTTGGTGAATCAAGTCGGGGTAGATGCTGCTGTAGTTTGAATCGGCTTTGATCTCGTGATGTCGCATTTCAAATTCATCCAAGGTGACTTGCCAACACTCTAGCCATTTCTGAATGTACGCATTTTCAGTGTAAACAGGGCCAAGTCCGGTTAATTCAAGTGCCTCGCTTTTCAGTGGTAGTTGGATATACACCGTTGTTCCAATTTCGGGTTGGCTCTCTACGTCGATATGTCCGGCCATTATCTTGACTAAGCTGTATACGATAGACATACCAAGCCCTGTTCCACCGAAGCGACGACTGACACTTTTGTCTCCTTGAACAAAAGGTTGGAAAAGAGAAGCCAACTGACTGTCATTCATTCCGCAGCCACTGTCGGAAACCGACAACTTCAACGCGTCTTGTTCAATATTTAAACTGACCGTGATGTGGCCCTGTTCAGTGAATTTGACTGCATTGCTTAGCAAGTTGTTCATAATTTGATTGACGCGCAACCAATCAAGCTCAACAAAAGCATACGGGCTTGGCGTCCATTTCACATGGAATGCTAGGTCTTTTTGTTCTACGACTTTTTCAAAGCTGCGCAACATTGGCCCCAGTTCTTGGTAACTGTTTCCGACTTGAATGTCTAACTGCAACTGGTCTGCATCAATTTTTGAAAAGTCCAAAATATCGTTCACATGCAACTTTAAACGCTCAGCCGATAGCATGGCGTTCCTAAGCAATTCTTTGCTTTCTCGTCGTTTTAACTCGGGTTCTAGGAGCTCCATTAAGCCCAACATTGCAGCGATTGGGGTGCGGAGTTCGTGACTAACCACGGCTAGAAAATGCTCGCGAGCCTCGATCGCTTGCATTGCTTTAATGTTTGATTCTTTAAGCGCGCACTGTTTTTGTTTTAACTCAGTGATATCGTCAAACACCGTCATGCGATATTGAGCCCCTTCTTCCGGGTGGAGTAGGGCCTGCTTACGAACGCGGTAGTGTTTGTCTCCCAAAGAGCATAAAGACGTTTCGGCGCTTTCTGCATCTGTGTTTACGCATTCTCGGGTCAACTTGAGCACTTGCTCTCGTTCATCATCTGGAATGCTCTTATCGACATTGCAGCGCGAAAGCATGTTAACAAACGGCTTGTTTGCCAGAATCTGCTTGTTATTGTCATCCGATATCAGAATTTTATTGGGCAGTTGATCCAGTACGGACGACAACCACTTGTTTTGCTTTTGGCGAATCTGAGTTTCGTATTCTTTGCGTTTGATGGTGCGAGTCAGATGTCCGGTTCTAACGATGTAAATCAGTACAGCAACCAACAAAATGCAGACGCCACCCAACGCCCAAATGACGACGGTTTCTTTGTCGACACCGTATTGAACCGTTACTTTATTGTGGCGATCCATTAAATGTTTTAGCTCAGCGTCGGTCGTGATCTTAAGTACCGTGTTTAGTACTCGGCGCAGAAACTCTGAGTCTTTTCTTAACTCCATACCCAACTTTATTTTCAACTGCATATCGTTGGGCGGTGTCGCTGGTTTAAACTTCACCCCTTGACCACCGTAGTAATGATTGTCAATCAGGCTTTGGTTGACGAATGCGTGAGAGATGCCACCGTCTTCGAACGCTTTCATCAAACAGTCAAACTCTCTATAAACCGCAGCAAACTCATATTCTGGATGATCGAGAAAATGAGGGTAGAAGTTCCCTGAACGGTCTAGAATTGCGACGGACTTCTTCGCTCGTTCGTTGAGTGACTCAATAAAACCATATTGAAGGAACCCAAGTGTGCGAGTGGTAATAAAGCGCTTTTTATCTGTTAGGTTGATGTTTCTTGCAGGCAGCAAATCGACCATCTTTTCTTGAAGCATCAAATCCACATCACGTCCATTCGTTGGCACGTATTCGAATTTGATCATGCTCTTTTGTTCCATAAGCTTTAATAAGTCATGGACATAACCTTTTAGCTCACCTGTTTCTCGGTCGAGGTAAGACAATGGGTATACGTTATCTTGAATCGTATAACGAACAGTTTTGTGCCCTTGTTGCTGCTTCAAAATATCCAACATCAACTCGTTGTGAAGAATGTTGATGTTGGCTTCAATGTGTAAACGACTATGTTTAGACTCTTTCGAGTGCTTAATGTACTTGTCGATGATGCTCATCAGCTTTGGTGATTTCTTGCCAGTAAACACCGTGACCTCTCCCGGTTTAAGAGAGCGGTTGTAAACCACCTTACCAACAAGTTCGCCATTTGGATTTTTAAAGCCGTAAGAACTCAGTGTAGAGAGACCCACGACAGCAGCATCAACAGCGCCACTGTTGAGTGATGCTGTCATCATTAAGTTGTTCTTAACGGTATGAACGTGTCTGAACCCTAATGCATGGACTTGGTCACACGCACTGGAATCTTTGACACAAACCCATTTCAGCTCATCAAGAGGTTTGTCTGCGAGGCTGTCATCTCGAAGCCATATCAGTCTCAGCGTATTGAAAATAGGTTGAGAGTACAGAAAGCGTTGCGCACGTTTTTGGGTTGCAACAAAGCCAACGGTTAAGTCGATCTCTCCGCTTTCCAAACCATCAAATAAAGTGTTGAGGCTTTTATATGGCACGTACTCAGCACCAACATGCAAGTCGTGCAGCATGGATTCCGCGTATTCGATGTTGATGCCTTCTTTTGATGCTAGGTCACCCCAGTAGGGTAACCAGTCACCTTCGAGAACACCGACTTTGAGTGTATTTTTTGTGTTGAGAAATTCTCGTTCTTCAAAACTTAGAAAATCTTGAGCAAGTGCATTGAATGACAAGGCTGTAAGTAGTGCCGGTATAAGAGCAAAAATCTTCACTAAGTTTTACTTTCCAACATAGAGCGGAATCAAAAAAGGGGGCCGAATCGTATAGCTTTTCACCGCTTTAGCCAATTAGGGTTGTTTGTCTTGTCGACAACTTACTCTTGGCACCGTATCCGCCATGATGGACTGCGTTGTCTAGTAATAAGAGAGTATCAATAAGTTATGGGATATATATCGATATCTATGCGTTAGTGAATGGAAAAATACATAAAAGCAACTAAGTTCATAATAAGGGGTAAGATAAGGAAAGTCGAACCATGACAACAAACGTTTGCTGCAAAGCGATATTAGGTCTAATGGTCTTTTTAGCGTGTTTAGGAAGCAAAGGTCTCGCGACTCCTCATGACGATAAAGACTTGGTGTTGCTTCCCCCGGTTGAAAGTGAAGTTGATGTCAATATGGATTTGGCCCGTATCGGGTGGTATCTATTTCGCGATAAAAACTTATCTTCTAACAAAAACATAAGTTGTGAGTCGTGCCACGACTTACAAACGAATGGCGCAACAACAAGCGCGCTTGCTCAGGGAGTTAACGGATATGGCACCCGTAATGTTCCCACTATTTTTAACGTATCCTTAAATTACCGATATCTATGGGATGCGAGTAAAAACTCGTTGATGAAGCAGATAGATGGCCCCCTTACTAGCTCTACAGGTATGGATTCCAATTGGTTGTCAGTACAGAAATATGTAAAAAGCGAACCTCGTTACCAATCTTTGTTTGCCCAAGCTAATGGTCTTGATATCAATATTGAAAATATCAAACTCGCAATCGTTGAGTTTCTTAACGGACTCCAGACTCCAGGCGCCCCTTTTGATTATTACCTTCAAGGCCAAACGCAAGCTATAGACGAAAAGGCAACTCGAGGCTGGCAGGTATTCAAAGAAGCGGGGTGTATGTTGTGCCATCAAGGCCGAAATGTTGGAGGCTCGATGGTTCAGCAATTTGATTACTTTAAAGACGTAGATTCTGACACGGGGTCATACCTTAGAACCGCAGACGGTTTAGACCAATATTACTTTCGTGTGACCAGCCTTAGAAATGTGACTCAAACTGCTCCATACTTCCACAATGGCCGAATCAATACGTTAAAAGAGGCGATTCAAATCATGGCCGAGTCAGAGCTTGGAATGAAGCTCAGTGAGCAGGATGCGGAAGACATTGAAGCCTTCCTCCACACATTGACCGCAGCGAGACCACCGATTTTGGAGGTGTTTGAAAGTGAATAAATTCAGACTAATTAATTCATTCCTCATTATCGCTATCATTGCTGTGTTAACGTTGGCTTACATGGCTCATGTCAACGCTAAGAATACCCAAGCTTTACACGCTCCCTTATCCGAAATTGGACACCATCTGATTGAAGAGCGGGACCGTGTTGTTAATCGCTATAAACTTGAAGAACGTAATAACCACAAATTGACAGAAAATTTGGTCAAGCTAGAAATTGCCGCCGCACACTTGACTGAAAATGTAAAACAAGTCACCTGGTTTGAGTTTACGTCGAGCAAGCGTCGTGTGCACAGCATGGTTGTCCAATTTGATGGAAAAGTGCAGGAGGTGACTAAAATATTAGACATGCTCATCGGTTTACAAGTGGCAAATCACTATGAATTATTGACCTTGCACAACATATACAAAGAACAGTTCTCCACAAAAGCTGAAGATGCTTGGTTAGAGCAGCATTACTTTGACTTTCTGACTAACGTTGCCCAGCAAGACGATGGTGTTCGAAGTAAAAGTGTCGAGATGTTTTTAGAACGATTGCGTGGAAGTGACCGGAAGATTGAGCTTCTAACGAATCAAATATTAGAAAGCCATTATTTTGAATTTGTTGAGTACTCAGAGAGTGAGTTACTTGAAATTATGCAAGGAGAAATGAGACTAACTTGGACGTTCGTATTTATCTCAATTTTATTGCTTGTCAGTATGTTCGTACTACAAACACAATATCGTGTTTACAAACTCAAGCAGCTAAATGACGACTTCAAAGAGGCAACGAAAAAAGCAGAACGAGCAGCCAAAGCGAAGTCACAATTTCTTGCGACCATGAGTCATGAGTTGAGAACGCCGATGAATGGCGTATTAGGGATATCTCAGATCATTGCAAGTGAGACTAATGAACCAAATACGAAGGAGCACGTGCAAGTTATTTTGGATTCTGGTCAACACTTGATGACGATTCTCAACGATATTCTGGACTTCTCTAAGGTAGAAGAAAACAAGCTAGAGCTTGAAGAGGCACCATTCAATTTATTGCAGATACTGACGCCAGTATGCAGTGCTATCCAACCTTTAATCGAAGAAAAGAACATTCAATTATTTATTGAGAATCAAGTGCCTGAACAGATCGAGTTTCAAGGAGACTGCGCCCGTATTCGTCAGATATTGTTTAACCTAGCGGGGAATGCAGTGAAGTTTACTCACGATGGCCATGTATTAATTCGAACTGAGTTGGACCAAGAACGGAAATGTTTAGTGCTATTCGTCAATGACATGGGAATAGGGATTCCGGCGGACAAGCAAGACCGAATTTTTAACTCCTTTGAGCAAGCGGATAAATCAACTACTCGTAAGTTCGGCGGCACTGGGCTCGGTTTAGCGATCGTAAAAAAAATCACCGAGCTGATGGGAGGTGAGGTTGCCGTCAAGAGTGTTGACGGTGTAGGGACTCAGTTTGTCGTGCAACTCCCGATTCCATGGGAAGAAAAGCCAGTACTTTATCGAGAACAAGCTAAGGTTGAATCGAAAAGGGAGAACAAAAGCCACCTTAATATCTTGCTAGCGGAAGACAATCGCGTGAATGCTATTGTGGCAAAAGGTTTTTGTGAGAAGTTAGGGCATACGGTAGAAATTGCAGAAAACGGGTTAATAGCAACGAAGAAAGCACAACAAAACCACTATGACTTGATCTTGATGGACAACCACATGCCAGAAATGAATGGCGTCGAAGCCACGCGTTTCATCCGAAAAAACCTAGGGTTGGGTACTTTATTGTTTGCTTACACCGCCGATGTATTTAGAGAGGCTCATGATAACTTTATTGAAGCCGGCGCAGACCATGTATTAACCAAGCCGTTGCAGCGTGAGAGTTTTACGGATGCGTTGAAGCAATTTTCTTCCCGTTTACCTGTTCAAGTAATTGGGGAGGCTGAACAATCTGAGAATGTGGTTCAACTGCATCGCGAGCCAATCGAGAAGCTGCGTTTAACAGAGGAAGAGCTTACCCACTCAGAGACGATTGAAATCTTGAAAGAGGAACCACAAGCGCTGGTGGACTTGTTACAAAGCATCGTCTGTGATTTTGAAAGCGCCGTTGATGAGCTAATTGAATTATTTATGGTCGAAGATTTAGATTCACTTCATAGTACCTTGCATACGACGAAAGGCATGGCATTGAACCTAGGGCTTGATACCTTGGCCAATCAAGCATTAGAAATTGAAACGCAGGTAAAGAATAGACAAACCCCTGAGATTGAACAGTTGCAAAAACTGATTAACCGGCTGCAGGTCAATGTTCACCAAGGTCAACGTTTGATTGAAAAAGCGAGGTCTCAAATGAATGATTCCAACCAAGTGACATGAACGCGCAATGTTTCTTTCTTTGGGTGTGACTGAATCTATGAGTATGTTTTACTGAGGACTCTTGATTACAAGGAGCCGTTATGAGCCAGCACACCGCACGAATTAAATGGCAGCGCAATATTGATGAAATCTTCAGTGACAACCAGTACAGCCGTGCCCATATATGGGAGTTTGATGGAGGATTACAAGTACCCGCTTCTCCCTCTCCTCATGTTGTCCCTTTACCCTTTTCGGTAGAAGAGAATGTTGATCCAGAAGAAGCTTTCATTGCCGCACTTTCGAGTTGCCACATGCTGGTCTTTCTTTCTGTAGCGGCAAAGCGTCGTTATGTTGTGGATGCTTATATCGATGAAGCGGTAGGTGAGCTTGCTGTTGGCGAAAATGGCAAGGAATGGGTTTCCAAAGTGGTGCTTAAACCAAAAGTCGTGTTTTTAGGTGAGAAACAACCAACACGCGAGCAGCTAGAAAAAATGCATCATATGGCACACGAGCATTGTTTTATTGCGAACTCGGTGAAAACGGAAGTGACGACTGAAATCATTTAAAACATTCAATGCCGCGCTACTCTCTCGTCATTTCAGTTCAAAATGAAAGAGTGCCGAAATGGCTTTGCTTTTCGTCGCTTTTGATTTAGCTGAAAGCTCTAATAAACGGTATTTTATGCTCGATATGAGTGACTGGTTTCACATTTCAGCTCATTTGAAGCCGAGAACTGAACCAATGTTGTGCAGTGGCGCAAACTGTTTGTTGTTAAATTAATGTTAATATCGAATGGTGTGTCATTGATTAATAGCGAGCATGGATGTGCAAACGCCTTTGAATCCCTTTATTCAAGCGAATGGATTACCTAAATTTGGTCACCTAGACGCGATACCTGAATCGCTACAACTTGATCTCTTCCGATACCTCAATGAAATGGACAGTCCTGCGTCAAGTTGGCGTAAGCGCTTTGATTACAAACAGTTTCAATTTGTCTCGATCGTCACGCCTAAATTCATCATCGGCGTGGCCATTGCGGACATTCGTTACTTGGCTTCGGGCTTTTGCTATGTGTTTGATACTGAAACCCATGAACTGGTGGAGCAGCAGTGGCTAAAGCCGCTCAACATGGGCTATCAAACACAGCCTTCAAGTTGGAACAGTCAAGCCTATCTCGCTAATGATGCCATTCAATTCAAGATTGAAAATGGACTCTGGCACATACAGCTTTCAACAGACCTTATTCAAGCTGACTTGAGGTTAAAACCTGAGTCAGAAAGCTTGCCTTTGATGCTCTGCACGCCAACCGCGTATTCAGGTTGGACCTACACCCAAAAACACAACGTGCTCGCTGTCCAAGGTGAAATGAGTGTTAAAGGGCAACCACAAGATCTAACCAACGCAGTTGCTGGGTATGACTTCTCTGCCGGGTATATGCGAAGGGAAACCAGTTGGCGATGGGCGAGCATTAATCATCACAGTGAAGGTAAACGGATAGGGCTGAACTTTGCTGCTGGAGTTAACGAAACCGGGTATTGTGAAAACGTGATTTGGATTGATGGTGAACGGCATTTGATGCCACCTGTACAATTCGATTTTTCTCGTATGCATCAAGAAGCGTCATGGCGAATTACGTCACAAGACAAGCGCATCGACTTGATCTTCAAACCTAAAAATCAGCGCTCAGAGAAAAAGGATTTCTGGTTTTTGAAGAGTAACTTTCGTCAGTTTGTCGGCTACTTTTCTGGCTATTTGATTGATGGCAATGGCATTAAACACGAACTTGATGAGGTGATGGGACTCACCGAAGATCACTACGCGAAGTGGTAGGAAGAGACGATGGAATGGTCACGAATTACTGAACACCCTGATTTATTATTGATGCTGCTCGCACCGATCTTTCTCCTGTGCATTGCCGCAGAGTATTGGATTGGGCAGCGAGGGGGGAAGTTACCTGAAAGCGCACGCTACTATTTGCCTGAAGTTGCATGTAACTTTGTCCTTGCAGGTCTGCACCAAGCTACTGATATTCTGTCTGGGTTGCTGATAGCTAAGCTCTATCTTTGGTGGTTTGGTTGGCGGTTATTTGATATCGAAATGACGGTATCGATGTTTTTACTTTTAATGGTCTTGCAAGACTTTTTCTATTACTGGTTCCACCGAGCAAGTCATCGTATCCGTTGGATGTGGGCGGCACACGTGGTGCACCACAGTTCAGAGCGAATGAACTTCAGTACCGCATTTCGTCAAAGCCTGATGTACCCATTGGCCGGCATGTGGTTGTTTTGGGTGCCACTGGTCATTATTGGTTTTGATCCTAAGTGGGTAGTGTTTGTTGTTCTGCTTAATCTCGGTCTGCAATTCTTTGTTCATACCCAGTCGATTCGTTCTCTTGGTCCTTTAGAATGGGTCTTCAATACGCCATCTCATCACCGTGTTCATCATGGTGTGAATCGTCAATATATCGATAAAAATTACGCTGGCGTGCTGATCATCTGGGATCGCATGTTTGGTACATTCGAGCCAGAAGTTGAAACGGTTCGTTATGGCATTTCAAAACCTGTTCACAGCTTTAATCCTATTACCGTGACGTTTGCGGAATGGAAAGACATGTTCAAAGAAGTTACTCGTCCAAACTTATCTTGGCGTCAACGCTGGCGGTGTTTGTTTGCACCTCCGTCTGACACCTTGGAATAGCCGTTTCTTATGATTAACTAAACGCCATACTATTTATTCTTGACAGCATTCGGTAATGTTGTTTTAATGCGTACGGTGTTTTGTAAGTTTTAAGGAACGGACGGTGACATTTAATCGAGTTTTCTCAATTGTAACGATGACCGCCGCTATGCTCGGCTCTGGGTACACATACGCAGCAACTGCTTTTAGTGCCGATCAGCTGTGTAAAGCAGGGTTAGCACTGGCGATAGATAAGCAGCCCCGCGGGATTAAAACGGCGGGAACGTCAGGTCATCGTATTTTGCTGGCTTTGAAAAATGGTAAAAATGATTGGGATTACCGCTGCACGGTAAATCGTCAAAATCGTACGTTAAAGATTGACGCTAAAGACTTGAAGCGAAATGACGAATACCTCGCTCAAGCAATACGTTATCGCGTCAATGAAGGGAAGCGATCGGTCGAAGTCACCATGAAGAAACGCGCTGGTGGCGGGCTGAAAAACGACACGTTCACGACACTTCAGTTGGATTAACCCCAAAGATATGGGGAACATTATAACGAAGACACGCCCCTGTATTTTGCAGGGGCTTTTTTATGCCTGCAGTTTTAGGTAGCAAATACAAGAGATCGATTACAGCCACAGCATGATAGCAGTGAAGTACGAATTTAAAGGATAGTTTTGGAAATCTGAGAAAAAGACTAGCTTAAGGGAAAGCTTGGAGCGGGCAGCGGGAATCGAACCCGCATCATCAGCTTGGAAGGCTGAGGTAATAGCCATTATACGATGCCCGCGCATCGATAGGACAGTTCCAATATGCCACATTAACGACAAAAGAAAAGTCTTTTTTGATCAATTGGTTGCTCAATGCGTAAATAACTCTCAAATTGCCTATAAAGCGTTCGATTTGTTGCTTTTACAGTCGTGGCGGAGCGCTCTTCTTAAACTCAATCGGGCAGAATTTTCGTCTGTTCTCGCTTTCTATTGTTTCTCGAATTTGAACACTTGGCAATCATGGTCAAGACTAAATGTTGAAATGATTCAATTTTTTCCCAGTTGCAATAAATGAAGGCCGATAAATACGGCAAAATAGAGAGGAGAATGAGTATGTGGAAAGGTTTATTGGCGGCGTCTTTCGTATTTATGATAACGGCCTGTACAACCGTGACGACCGACGTCGATAAACAAGCGGATTTTTCATCCTACAAAACGTTTGATTTTGGAGAACAATCAGAGGCTCCAACAAGCCTAGATGCTCGTCGTATTGAGCAAGGTCTTGCTTCTCAATTGGAAGCAAAAGGGCTATCACAAGTAAAAAATGGTGGTGACCTTTATGTGCACCACGACATCATCAAAGAATCGGAGCTCGTTTCTTCTGGTTCCTCTTTCAGTGTGGGCTACGGCTGGAACAGTTTTGGCGTTGTAACCTCAAGTCCTGAGCGTTACAAAGAAAAGAAGTATGGCAAGTTAGTGGTGGAGTTAGTCGATACCAAAGCGAATCAAGTGGTATGGAAAGGGGTATCAAGCCGTAAACTTACGGAGTCGATGAGCACTGAAAAACGTGAAGAATTGATTTCGGAAGAAGTGACAAAAATGTTTGAAAATTACCCGTATGGTAAAGATTAAGCGACTATTAAATAAAGGTTAAATGGACATCAAATTGCCCTAGCAAAGGTTTGCAAAACTCTCTTTTTATTATCGATTGAGAATTTAGATTGCAAATTGGCACGCATGGAGTTAAAACAGCGTATCGTTGTGGTTTAGGTGAATTCTGTGCGTGCTTACCTAGTCTGTGTGTTAGGGCTTTTTGTTGCGCTGATGGCTTTTGAATTGAGTCAGGAACAACCGTCACCAAAACTTTCCCATGCGATTGCTTTTACTTCTTCTCTTACCAAAGGCGAAGCCCATCTTGAGGAAGTCCCTTTCTCTCCAAGGCGCAAAGTTACGGCAAGTTTACTCAGCCGCAATGCATTGCGCGTTAATCATTCTAATTTGACCACAGATAATGATGAGCTCGATGTATTGCCCGCGCGTTGGTTAACGGTATCGACAGAGTCTACGAATCGTTTTCTTTCGGCCTTTGTTTCCCCAATCCTACGAACTATTTATCCTCGTTCAAAGTATCGAATTGGAGGTCGGCAAGAATCGAACCTGATTTACCGCTTCATGCATGCGAGGTAGTGCCTAATCGTCTGTTTTCGCAAATTCGTTATGATGTTTAGGAGTATTTATGTTTGATTCAATTGTTCAGGTGTTACTTGCGCTTTGGCACCAAGATTTCACGGCTTTAATGGCCCCAGGCAGTGCAGGGCTGATTTACTTTGTTGTTGCAGCACTTATTTTCTTAGAAAGTGGCTTTATTCCAGCCGCTCCATTTCCATGTGATAGCGTGGTGGTTTTGTCCGGCACGTTAGCTGCGGTAGGTGTGTTAGATCCTGTCGTCATTATGCTAGTGATTGTTGTGAGTGCGGCAATGGGCAGTTGGGCGGCCTACCTGCAAGGAAAGTGGTTAAATCGCTTGCCGAAAGTACAGGGGTGGGTGAATGCTGTGCCAGCGAAACGTTTGGAACAAGTTGACGTGCTCTTAGGCAAACACGGATTGATTGCACTGTTTTGTGCACGTTTTATTCCTGTAGTTCGCTCTTTACTTCCATTGATGATGGGGCTTCGCGTGAATCGCGTGAGTAAATTCCATTACTTTGCATGGCTGAGTGCCATCTTGTGGACGTTGTTACTATGTGGTTTGGGGTTGCTGTTGCCATTACTACCAGAAAAGCTCAACAAGATTGTGACGATGGGATTAATGGCTGCTCCTGTGATTACATTGACCATCGCTATCATGAGTTTTGTGTTGGTAAAAGTTCGCAAGGCTTGGAGCAAATCAAAAACAACTCCACAACTGCCATAATTGTTCTGGTAAGAAATTTGAAAAGCAAAAAAGGCGCTATCACAGCGCCTTTTCTGTATTTACATTGCTTGCAACGAGCGCGAATCAGTAACCGATATTGTAAAGGTATTCGCCTGCTTCCTTACACTCAGTTTTGTAGAACTGTTCCATCTTTGTTTCATCCATGCCTTGTGCTTTAAACTCAGTTTCAGCAGAAGACAGTTGGCTAAAGGTATAACCGCGTTTAGCCATGAGATAGTGTCTAAACATCGCTCTATGCTCTGGCACGGCATTACGAGCATTCGAAGCGTTCACACATTCTAGAAGCGCTTCATTAGTCATTTGTTCTGGTTTTGATGTCTCACTTGCTGATGTTGTGAATGAAGCAAGTGCTAAAGCCATAGCGGCGGTGATTGCGAATCTTTTCATTGTAAGGATCTCGAGTTAATTCAATGGATAGATGAGATCATCCTTGGCTAACACTGACGCATTCCTTCTTTAAGTCAGTGAAGTCAAACGGCGAGCATAGATTCGCGGCCGTGTTTGAAAACGTACAACAAGTTTGCTTGTTTCCACCCTGATAGGTGAAAAGGAAGTTTGCCGTCTAAAGCATTGTCATCTGGGAGAGGCGTTGCTTTTAATGCGATAGCCAACAACGGCGGAGACAAAAACGCGACGAGTAAGTGGTAGTCAGGTTTGATGTTTAATGGCAACTCACCGTCATCGCCCGAATTTCTTCGACAAGGCAATAGCCCAAGAAAATCACGTTTTAAAAAGCGAAAGTAACCGTCTTTCCCCCAGGAACTATCGCTATGCTTTTCAAGAAAAGGAGCTTTTAGCGATGCGTAATCTTGCTGACTGAGTTTAGCGAGTTTTTGTGATGTATTGAAATTCTGAGTCGAAATATCATGTGCGTGTGCAGCAACCATTTGCCCTGAGAATAGAGCAAGTGACAATAACAGCATAAGACGAAATAGATGACGCAAAACGAACCCTACAACCTCACCAAAACGAAACCTAATGGACCTAGTGCTACTGGTAAAGAGGACCGCACGAGGTCAATGATTGCGTATACTAACCAGATGCTGAGAAGATGAACAGTTTTTTATGACCAATAAAAAAGGGAGCGAATCCGCTCCCTTTCTTGAAGATAGATAAACAACGACTAAGCACTTGCGTAAATGACGCTGCCGCCTTTAATGGTATCGATGATTTTGCGTGAGAGTTTCTGTGGAAGGGCTGGACATCCCCAACTGCGGCCAAGGTACCCATTCTTTTGGATAAAAGAAGGGTTCGCATAGTCTGCGCCATGAACCACAATGTAGCGCTCACGTGCTTTATCGTTCACGCCTGATGTCAATCCGTCAAGACGAAGTGAGTAACCGTTAGAGCCATAATAAGTCGTGTCAGTTAAGAATGTACCCAAAGACGTCTTACGAGAGTTTACGACGTTCGAAAATTTGGTTGCTGTTTTCTTACCGCTGTTCACTCCATGAGAGACATAGGTGTTGAAGATCAGCTTCATTTTATCTAAGTCGACCACATAAAAGCGCTTTTCAGTAGATGGTTTACTGTAGTCGATAATAGTAAGAAGCGATTTCTTACGATCTGGGGTTTTCTTGTAAGCCAAAAATGCATCATTGAATAATTTGTAATCAATGACTCCGCTTAGATTGGCCTGCTTATAGGCTTTTTCAACCAGTTGTTGAGTGGCTTTGGTTTCTGTTTTTGTGCCAGAGTGATGAGCAAAGGCAAATGGCGAAACAGAGAGCGATGTCCATATCAATAATAAAAATAGCTTTTTCATTTGTACTAAATAAAACTCTTGGTGTAGCAAATTCAGCGATTGCGTCTTGCAGTCGTTAATACAGCATGCACATCAATTTAATTCTATTCTCAACGTTTCCTATTATGCGTAGTGACACGTATTACCGAACCATTTTTGGTATTTGGTAGAGTTCCGCCAACTAACTCGCTGATATTAATCAACATTGAGAGGTTAATCGATGACTTTAAAAATCTTCAAGACAAATACTAGCCGATTTAGGTAATTAATAAAACTGTGTTTACCGTGATTTACTAAGCAGTGGTGCTAATAAAACGTCGTTTAATTATAAATGAAATAAAAATACCGTTTGAATTCAATGTATTTATTTCATACTTAGCATTGTGCAAAAATTTTTTAGACTGTGATCCTAGTCGTAACAAATCATTACCCAACTACAGACAATTGATAGATTAAGCGAATACTTAACTCCGCATATTCAACTATACGTGCAGCTAGGTTGTTGTATGTGGTCAATTTATTGAGTATTGCTGTTCACATCATCGGAATGATTTATGTTAGTTTGCTAAAAAACGGTTATCAAAGGACGATGAAGATGGAAGTTCATGAGTGTGTCTCATTTATCTTAGTTAAGGGCGAACAAGTGTTGCTGGAAACTAGAGCAAAGGATAAGGAATCTGACCCTGGGGCAATAGCTATACCCGGTGGCCATATGGAGTTAAACGAAACCCAACAACAAACATTGTTTAGAGAATTGCAAGAAGAACTCAACATCAAGCCACTTCAATTTGGTTATTTATGCTCTTTATATCACCCAACTACAGAACTGCAATTGATTCACTATTATGTGGTGACCAATTGGCAAGGTGATATTCAGAGCTTCGAAGCGGAGTCTGTTAACTGGTATCCAATAATAAATGCACCAGTCTCGACGGAAGTCGATCGCGTCGCATTAAGTGAATATCTTCGATTAAATACAGCGCTAAGAACGATGTTTAATAAATGAAGTTCCATAAATAATAATTGTGACGAGTAATAATATTTTTGATTGAATTGTAAATATCGAAAATATTCGAATTATCTTGTAAACAAAATATAGTGGATAAATACTTTGCGAAAACTTGATCAAAAATAAACTTTGCTTTCAGTTGGTTATGCTAGTTTCTGCAAAGGTAAGTTGAAAAAGGGATGTGTATGTCGAAGTGGTTAGATTGGGCAAAGCAACTACAAGCAATTGCTCAAGCAGGGGAAGCATACAGTAAAGATGCTTACGATCTAGAACGATTCAAAATGGTCGAAGACATCGCTCATCAGATGTTTGCTGACATCAGCGATAAGTCCGTTGCCGATATTCAAAACTTATTTATCCCTGAAGCGGGCTATCCAACACCCAAAGTCGACCTACGTGCTGGGGTGATAAAAGATGGCAAGATACTTCTCGTAAAAGAGCGCGAAGACGGAGGGTGGACATTACCTGGTGGTTGGGCTGATGTTTGTGAAACTCCAAGTAGTGGGGTGGTACGCGAAGTGTTGGAGGAGTCTGGTTTTGTGGTTGCGAACCCGAAACTGATTGCGATTCGAGACAGAGCGATGCATGACTATCAGCCGCCTTATCCATTCCACATCTATAAGATGTTCTTTTTGTGTGAATACGTTTCTGGTGAACCTAAAGAGAACATTGAAGTTTCGGAAATCGATTTCTTCGCGCAGCATAAGATTCCACCACTTTCACAAAGCCGAGTTTTACCAAGAGATATTGAAATGGTCTTTGATGCTTTTTACAGTGAAGATTTTCAAGTACACGTCGATTAAGGAAGAAAATGAAAACGATAGGCCTAATTGGTGGTATGTCATGGGAGTCTACCGCGAACTATTACCAAATCATTAACCGTGAAGTGAAAGCGTGTCTAGGTGGGTTACATTCAGGAAAAGTCTGTTTGTACAGTGTCGATTTCGCCGAAATTGAAACACTTCAACATCAAGGTCGATGGGACGACACGGCTACGATTCTCTCGCAAGCAGCAAAATCGGTGGAAGCAGGCGGTGCGGACTTCATTCTGATTTGTACTAATACCATGCATAAAGTCGCGGACCAAATTCAGCAAGCTGTCAATGTACCGCTTGTTCATATTGCAGATGCGACCGCTGAGAACCTGGTGGCGGATGGCATTAAGAAGGTTGGTTTGCTTGGTACGCGTTTTACCATGGAACAAGACTTTTATAAGCAGCGACTCATCGATAAATTTGGTGTTGATGTTGTCGTTCCAAGTTCAGATGACCAAACGATTGTTCATGAGGTTATCTATAACGAGCTGTGCAAAGGAGAAGTGCGTGAGGATTCTCGTCAACAGTATCTCGCTATTATCGATAAGTTAGTTGAAGAGGGCGCTGAAGCGGTCATTCTTGGTTGTACTGAGATTGCGATGTTAGTTGAACCTCAACACACAGACGTTAAGCTTTACGATACAACAGAGATTCACGCTAAGGCCGCGGTAGAAGCTGCGCTGAATGAAGCGTAATTTTTTACAGAATTGATCGACAGGATTAAATTGCTCAGGGAAGAGTTATGAATTATCGATGCGGACAATGTCGCCAGTTTACGAGACAGAAGAGCAGTGCTGATATTTGCGGTGCTTGGGGTCATCCAACGGATACGAACCGTGCAGCTTGCGATTATTTTATGCCGACGATTCGGGTTAAAGATCGAGTTGTTTCTCCTTTAAAAAGTAAAAATGGCTAAGTCGTTCTCATTAATTGAGAATTTCTTAATCAATCAGTATTAGTTGATTGATGCAAACGATTGCCACCTTGGGAATGTATTGTATAATTTGCGTCGCGTCACATTTTGGTGGCGCGTATTACATTTCAGGATTCCCATGTTGAAGAAATCTCTTGCTCTAATGCTTGCTGCGTACTCACTTCCTTCGGTTGCAGGTTCGACCATCGGTATTGTCGGTGCGATGGATGTCGAAGTTGAAGCGCTATTGCCAAAAATCCAAAACCAACAAGTAAAGAAAATTGGTAGCCATCGCTTTTACACGGGGGAGTTAGAGGGCAAAACCGTTGTCGTGACGAAATCTGGCGTAGGTAAGGTCAATGCAGCAATGACTACCACACTTCTGATTGAGTCTTTCGGCGTTGACCAACTGATCTTCACGGGTATTGCTGGTGCTAGCGACCCTAAATTGGACCCGTTAGATGTCGTGGTCTCTACGCGTTTGGTTCAGCATGATGTCGATCTAACCGCATTCAATATGCCGAAAGGTCTACTGCCTGATTACGAAGAGCGTTACTTTTACGCAGATAAAACACTGCAAAAGTATGCATTTGATGCAGCCGTTGATACGCTTGGCAAAGAGAGTGTTTACCGTGGCGTTATCGCATCTGGTGACCAGTTCATTGCAAGCAAAGTAAAAGTGACGGGTATCTACCAAGAATACAACGCCATGGCTGTGGAAATGGAAGGCGCAGCGTTAGGTCAAGTAGCAGATGCGTTCAAAGTACCTTACGTCGTTATCCGTACGATTTCAGACAAAGCGGATGGTTCGGCAGATGTTGTCTACTCGGATCTTAAAAAGGCAACTGCGGATAATTCTGCCAACATTACGCTAAACATGCTTAAGCGAATGTAGTGTTCTACTTCTTATCTAAAAACTAAAAAAGCAGCACTTGATGTGCTGCTTTTTTGTTGAGTTTTGCACGTCGTCATGTTGGCTTATGAAGTACTCATTCGACTAAGCGATATCTGATTGAGAAAATGGCTGGTCATTGGCGGATTTCCACCAGAGATTTAACTGCTCTTTATCCATTGGTTTACCGAACAGGTAGCCTTGCATAAAGTCGCACCGATAAGATGAAAGCCATTCGTGCATGACGTTGTGTTCGATGCCTTCTGCGGTGACTTTTTTATTCTGTGCATGGCAGAGCTCAATGATTGGCTTGATGACATGTCCATTATCGGTGTTCATTAATGTTAAAAGAAACTCTCGGTCAAACTTGATCTTTTGCACTGGGTATTGCACCAATTGTGTCAGTGATGTGTAGCCCGAACCGAAGTCGTCGATCGCTAGTTTGTATCCCAGTTTTGCCAACTCGTCGAGTAGGGCAGTACCTTGTTGGTCCGCAGCGAAGGTTTCGGTAATTTCCAACTCAATGCAATGTGCTGGCACGCCATTTAGTTTCGCTTTATCGTGAATAAACTCTGCCATAGAGAGCGAATTGAGTTCGGCAGACGACAAGTTGATGGATAGAATGATGTCTTTACCAAAAATGCTCTTAAGCTGGTGGTATTCTTCCATCGCGTTTGCGAAGACCCAACGGTCAATTTTCTCAAATAATCCGGTCTGTTCTGCTATCGGAATAAACTCTTTTGGCGGTATTGAACCAATGCCTTCCGCCTCCCAACGTAGTAAAACTTCTAAGCCTTCAATTTCGTTAGCATTGCTGTTCATGTAAGGTTGGAAGACTAAATGGAACTCGTCTTCAACGTTGTTTTTACGCAGTGCACGCTCAATTTGGCTGCGACGCTGCGCTTCAATATTCAGAGCGGCAGAATAGTACGCATACTGATTTTTACCTGCGCGCTTTGCTTGGTACATCGCGGCATCTGCACTAGAAAGCAATTTAGCGACATCGGCACCATCTCTTGGGTATTGGGCGATACCAACACTTGAGGTGACAGGAAATGAGTTTGTGGATGAATGACTCAAATTGTGGATGGGTTTGAGTAGTTCGGTTGCAAACAAATCTGGGATGTTACTGTCTTTGTGGTTTGCACTAAGGAGAATCGCAAATTCGTCCCCAGACAAGCGAGCTCCAAAGCATGGGCTATTGTACTGTTGAGTGAACTTTTGACAGACTTTCTTGATGTGTTTGGAAAATACTTGTAGCAGTTTATCGCCTAACTCATGGCCGTATTTGTCATTTACGTATTTGAAGTTATCAAGGTCGATATAAATCACCCACAATTGTTCTGATGGTTCCGCCAGTTCGCGGGTCGCTAATTCGTGAAAACGGTGACGGTTTGCTAACTGAGTCAGGTGATCGGTTTCTGCTAATCGTTTTGTTTTGTGATAGATATTGTTTAGCTCTTCATACATATCGAAGAAGCGGGATGACAAACGTCCTATTTCGTCATCTGTATTCAGCTTCTCAATATTTTTGCGTTTGTTTGACTCAATTTCGCGTAACTGTCTATCGAGTCGAGAAACAGGACTTAGGACGTATCGGTAGAGAATCAGTACAATCAGAGTGATTGTACAGAAAGACGCAATGCCAAATGATAGCGCCAGTTCTAGCCATACTTTATCGACTTTGTTCCACATTAAGTACTCTGCAGGAGAGAGCACCGCATAAAAATGGGGTAGCAGTTCGATGGTTTGTGCGAGTGGGATATCCAGAATAATCGGTTTGTTAGAAAAGGTGATGACGCTATGGGTATCGAACTCAATCTCGTGCTTGATGTTATTGAATGCTTCTAGAGAGACTGAAACCACAACGAAGAAAGCATTTTGTGGGTCAAAGCTTGGTGGGTGTTCGCCCGTTCGTTGATCAAACAGTTCGTATTGAAGCAGAATGCTCTGGCCGCTGGAGTTATAGATAAAGCCAGTGTGGCTAACCTCGCCATGCTGCGCGTAACTCGTTTCTACGTATTCAAGGATCTTGGGGTCAAAGCGACCACTGGATTCATAGAATTGGTTCTCAGTGTAATAAAGCAGTTCTTGATTGCCATCGAGGATCGCCATATTCGCATCGCCACTGTAGCCATGGCTTAATACATCAACGGTTTCATCGAGACGGTTGAATAGCTGTCGCTCACGATACGGATTGTCATGATTGACGAAGTAGTCTTGTAAAACTTCGCTTTTGCTTAATGTGTAGGCGTAGCTATTGAGGAATATGTTGGCCTGACGAAATTGCCCCGCGAGCTTTTCCATTTGCAGCTGAATGTAGCTGTCTTCTCGCTTAATCAGTGTGACTTTTTGAATGCTATATATGATGTAACTCGACACCAACGCGCTAATAAGAATGACTGGCGCGACAAGCAAAACAACTCTATTGCTTAGTTTCATTATGGTTCTTCAACTTCCGTTTGTGTCCCTACAAACGTTCCCTACTTAAAGGTTCCGAACGGATGACGATAGTATTTCTGTGTTTTTCAAATTGTAAGTGGGTGGTTTTCTAAAGTCAGACGACCTTCGTATATTTGTGATGCTGTGTGCGCTTTTTTACGAGATTGACCAGAATAAGTCTCAAACTTTAGACATATTTTCGTTATTTCAAACTGACTCAACACATTTTTGTTGTGAATGAGTTTGCTCTCGGAATTAACAGTTCAATGACTTTTCTCATATTTTCATAAGTCATCGAAACGTTTCGATAGGGAAGTGTGACCGCAATATCTTTTTCTTAATCAGTTAGCACTCAATTACGGATCATTCTCACACCTTATCGATCTGTGACTGGTCAATTCTTCTTGGCGTTTTATTATTGCATCGAAACGTTTCGATGAGTGTTTTGTCAATATGGAATTTAGTCCAAGAGAGACACTCACAGTTGTATGAACGTGTAACCGAAAGGTCGATGAGATGAAAAAAAGTACCCTAATTAACTCAGAAATTTCTTACTTGGTGGCGACGCTTGGTCATACCGACGAAATCACCATTTGTGACGCCGGATTGCCAATTCCTGATCATGCACAGCGCATTGATTTAGCGTTGACGCACGGAGTCCCTGGCTTTCTAGATACCGTCCGAGTGATCTTATCTGAGTCCCAAATTGAGGGGGTCATCATTGCTGAAGAATTCGCAAAAGTTAGCCCAGTTCACCATGATGCACTTGTTACTGAGCTGACGAAAGAAAGTGAGCTAACTGGTAAACAAATCGCGATTAACTACGTATCGCATGAAGACTTTAAAGCTCGTACAGAACAAAGCCGCGCTGTTGTTAGAACAGGCGAGTGCACACCGTATGCGAACGTGATTTTCCAAGCTGGCGTGGTGTTTTAAGCCACAACTAATTGAGGACAAATTATGACTCAAGCCATTCTACAACTAAACGACATTGAGAAAGCCTTCCCGGGCGTTAAGGCATTGGATAAAGCCAGCCTTAATGTATACCCGGGTCGAGTGATGGCGTTGATGGGCGAGAACGGCGCAGGTAAGTCGACCTTGATGAAAGTGTTAACGGGCATCTACCACATGGATGCAGGGAGCATCAAATATCAAGGCCAGCCAGCGGCGTTTAAAGGTCCACGAGACTCGCAAGAAGCCGGCATCAGTATCATTCACCAAGAATTGAACTTGATCCCGGAACTGACGATTGCCGAAAACATCTATCTAGGTCGTGAGTTTACCGGCACGATGGGGCGTATTCAGTGGGGCAAGATGTATGAAGAAGCAGACAAGTTGCTTCAACGCCTTAACGTAAAACACTCTTCAAAAACGCTGCTTGGTGATTTGAGCCTTGGTGAACAACAAATGGTGGAGATTGCGAAAGCGCTGTCTTTCGAATCCAAAGTCATCATCATGGATGAGCCAACGGATGCGCTAACCGACAAAGAGACGGAATCGCTGTTTAAAGTGATTAACGAACTTCGCGACCAAGGTTGCGGCATCGTTTACATCTCACACCGTCTGAAAGAAATCTTCGAAATCTGTGATGACATTACTGTGTTACGTGACGGCAAGTTCATTGGCGAATGCCAAGTTAAAGACACCAACGAAGATGGACTCATCGAAATGATGGTTGGTCGTAAGTTGGAAGAGCAATACCCGCGTATCGATGTGACGCATGGTGACGTTTGTCTTGAAGTAATTGGTTTGACGGGCTCGGGCGTTCACGACATTAGCTTCACTCTTCAACGTGGTGAGATCCTTGGTGTGTCAGGCTTGATGGGCGCGGGGCGTACAGAGTTGATGAAGGTGATTTACGGCGCGTTACCAAGTGAGCGTGGCGTTATCAACTTAGACAACAAAACCATTAATCCTGTGAGCCCACAAGATGGTTTGGCGAATGGCATTGCTTACATCTCTGAAGATCGTAAAGGCGATGGCTTGGTTTTGGGGTTATCCGTGAAGGAGAACATGTCTCTGTGTGCACTGGATAAACTCACCAAAGGCTTCCAAATCCAACATGGCGAAGAAGTGTTGGCGGTTGAAGACTTCATTAAGTTGTTCAATATCAAAACCCCAACACGAGACCAAATCATTGGTAACCTTTCTGGTGGTAATCAGCAGAAAGTGGCAATCGCAAAAGGGTTAATGACCAAACCTAAAGTTCTGATTCTGGATGAGCCAACTCGTGGTGTCGACGTGGGTGCGAAGAAAGAAATCTATCAGCTAATCAACAAATTTAAAGCCGAGGGCATGAGCATCATCTTGGTTTCTTCTGAGATGCCTGAAGTGCTGGGCATGAGTGACCGCATCATGGTGATGCACGAAGGTCGTATTACTGGTGAATTCGATGCGAAAGACGCCGACCAAGAAACACTACTCGCTTGTGCCGTAGGCAGAAAGATCAATGAGGAAGCAGCATGAGTACTAAGACCATGAGCAAACCAACCGAAGCGAACAACAAAAAGTTGTTCACCAAAGAATGGCTGATTGAGCAAAAGTCACTGATTGCACTGATTTTCTTGATTGTTGTTGTGTCATTCTTGAACCCGAACTTTTTTACGGTAGACAACATTCTTAATATTCTTCGTCAAACCTCAGTCAATGCGATCATCGCGGTAGGTATGACGTTGGTTATCTTGACTGCAGGTATCGACCTAAGCGTAGGTTCTGTACTCGCGCTATGTGGTGCTTTCGCGGCGAGCATGATTGCGTTAGAAGTGCCGGTGCTTATTGCGGTTCCGACGGCATTGTTTGCTGGTGCGGCACTGGGTGCGATCAGCGGTATCATCATTGCGAAAGGTAAGGTTCAAGCCTTTATCGCAACACTGGTTACCATGACGTTATTGCGCGGTGTCACCATGGTTTACACAGACGGTCGTCCTATCTCAACGGGCTTTACTGATACCGCAGACGCATTTGCATGGTTCGGTACCGGTTATGCACTTGGTATCCCAGTTCCTGTTTGGTTGATGGTGATTGTCTTTGCTGCGGCTTGGTACCTACTGAACCACACTCGCTTTGGTCGCTACGTGTACGCACTTGGTGGCAACGAATCAGCAACACGCCTTTCTGGTATCAATGTTGACCGTGTGAAAATCGGTGTATACGCCATCTGCGGTATGTTGGCAGCGCTTGCTGGCATCATCGTAACGTCTCGCCTGTCTTCGGCGCAGCCAACAGCAGGTATGGGTTACGAGCTAGATGCAATCGCAGCGGTTGTTCTTGGCGGTACCAGCTTGATGGGCGGTAAAGGTCGCATCATGGGTACATTGATTGGTGCTCTGATCATCGGCTTCTTAAATAACGCGCTGAACCTACTCGATGTTTCTTCTTATTACCAAATGATTGCGAAAGCAGTGGTTATCTTGCTAGCAGTACTGGTAGACAACAAAAACAAGTAATTGATATTTAAATAAAGAGCTCCACTAAATCCTGAATACAAATCGAGCCAGAGGACGTGTGCTGGCTCACCCTACACAAAGGACTAGAACGATGAAAAAACTCGCAACTCTTATCTCTGCTGCACTTCTTTCTTCAACCGTATCGGTAGCGGCGCATGCTCAAGATACAATGGCGATTGTAGTTTCTACACTGAATAACCCGTTCTTCGTAACGATGAAAGACGGTGCAGAAGCGAAAGCGAAAGAACTGGGATATGACTTGATTGTACTGGACTCGCAAAATGACCCGAGTAAAGAACTATCAAACATCGAAGACCTAGCGATTCGTGGCGTAAAAGCGATTCTGATTAACCCAACAGATTCAGACGCTGTGTCAAACGCGATTCGTATGGCGAACCGTTCTAAGATCCCTGTGTTGACACTAGACCGTGGTGCAAGCCGTGGTGACGTAGTGAGCCACATCGCTTCTGACAACGTAGTTGGTGGTGAAATGGCTGGTCACTACATCATGGAAAAAGTAGGAGAGAAAGCGAAAGTTATCCAACTAGAAGGTATTGCAGGTACGTCTGCGGCGCGTGAGCGTGGTGAAGGCTTCATGACAGCAGTGAAGGGCAGCAACATGGAGCTACTAGCAAGCCAACCTGCTGATTTTGACCGTACTAAAGGTCTGAACGTAATGGAAAACTTGCTTGCAGCTAACCCAGATGTTCAAGCGGTCTTTGCTCAGAACGATGAGATGGCACTGGGTGCGCTTCGCGCAGTTCAGGCATCAGGTAAAGACGTACTTATCGTTGGCTTTGACGGTACTGATGACGGCATTGCAGCAGTTAACCGTGGCAAGCTCGCAGCGACTATCGCACAGCAACCAGATCTTATTGGTGCGTTGGGTGTAGAAACTGCAGCGAAAGTATTGAAAGGCGAGAAGGTTGAGGAGTACATTCCTGTTCCGCTTAAAGTCGTGACTAAGTAAGTTTAGCTCCCGACTCAGTGATTCTTCTTTGTTGAAGATAACGGAATGACCCAATGAGTGTGTTGGGTCATTCCAAACAACGAAAGCGGTACGTTAGAAAATCAAATCTAGTTGAATCGTAATACGCTTACGTTTTTTCAAAGAGCGTAAACCTATTACTCCTGTTCAAATATAAAGGGTTCAATCAGAACCGAGGATAACCGTATGAATAAGTTAGTGGTGTTAGGTAGTGTAAACGCTGACCATGTTCTTCAAGTGCCTTCTTTCCCTCGCCCTGGCGAGACGCTGCATGGTCGCAACTATCAAGTTATCCCAGGTGGCAAAGGTGCCAACCAAGCTGTTGCGGCAGCTCGATTAAACGCAGACATCGGTTTTATTGCGTGTGTGGGTGATGATTCGTTCGGCATCAACATTCGTGAGAACTTCAAAATGGATGGCATCGACATCACTGGTGTGAAGATGCAGCCAAACTGTCCAACGGGCATTGCCATGATTCAAGTGGCGGACAGTGGCGAGAACAGCATTTGTATCTCAGCAGAAGCCAACGCAAAGCTGACTGCAGAGGCGATTGAGCCTGATCTAGAGCGCATTCGTCAGGCTGATTACTTGTTGATGCAACTAGAAACGCCAATGTGCGGCATCGAGAAAGCAGCGCGAATCGCGAAAGATGCCAAGACCAACGTGATTCTTAACCCTGCACCAGCTCGCGAGCTGTCAGATGAATTACTGTCTTGCATTGATGTGATTACACCAAACGAAACGGAAGCGGAAGTGCTAACAGGTGTGACGGTAACGGACGATGACAGTGCACAAGAAGCGGCGAACATCCTGCATTCGAAAGGCATTGAAATTGTAATGATCACGCTCGGTGCGAAAGGAGTTTGGTTGAGTCAAAACGGTCGTGGTGAAATCATTTCTGGCTTCCGCGTAGAAGCCACAGATACCACTGCTGCGGGCGATACGTTTAATGGGGCATTAGTTACTGGTTTATTGGAAGACTTACCTTTAGAATCAGCGATTAAGTTTGCCCACGCAGCAGCAGCGATCTCAGTAACTCGCTTTGGCGCGCAAACCTCCATTCCAACCCGTGAAGAGGTTGAGGAGTTTCTGGCTCAATAGTAGGGCCTGTTGACCTTTCGAGCTGATTTTTGCAGCGATTTGTGGGCAGTTTATACAAGGCAGAGGCTTTGAAATGTAGTTGGCCTACCTGATAAGCCGATAACGAAGTAGAAATAAGCCACAAATGTTGCCCGAAGGGTTCGGCTAAAAGCGTTTTACTCTTTGTTGAGAGGCATGTGCTTAGGGTGACTAGGCTACAAACCTCTCGTCGCGATTAAAACGCTTTTATCTCGAACAAAACTTAACCACGAAAGATCAACAGACCCTAAAATCAAGGAGTAATAACATGGCAACGATGAAAGACATCGCAAAACTGGCAGGGGTTTCCACTTCAACTGTGAGCCATGTTATTAACAAAACTCGCTTTGTCAGCGAAGAGATCTCGGAACGAGTCAACAACGCTGCCAAAGAACTCAATTACTACGCGCCGTCTGCTTTGGCGCGTAGCCTCAAAGTGAACCGCACCAAAACCATTGGTATGCTAGTGACCACCTCAACCAACCCATTTTTCGGTGAAGTGGTAAAAGGTGTTGAGCGCAGTTGCTACCACAAAGGTTACAGCCTGATCCTGTGTAACACAGAAGGTGATAACGAGCGAATGCGTGAATCTATCAATACGCTATTGCAAAAGCGCGTTGATGGCCTGATTTTGATGTGTTCATCGTTAGAAGGGGAGCGTATTGATGTATTCGAACGTTACCCTGACATTCCTGTTGTAGTGATGGACTGGGGCCCTATGCTGTTCACCAGCGATAAGATTCAAGATAATTCGCTTCGTGGTGGCTATCTTGCAGCTAAATACCTTATCGACTGCGGCCACCAAGAGATTGGTTGTATTACAGGTCCACTAATCAAGCATCAAGCGCAAATGCGTTATGAAGGCTACAAGCGAGCGATGATTGAAGCTGAGCTTGAGTTCAATGCAAACTGGATTGTTGAATCTGACTTTGAATGTGAAGGTGGTTATCAAGCCTTCAAGAAAATGGCGGAACGTGGTCCGTTACCAAGCTCGATTTTTGTCTCCAACGACATGATGGCAATGGGCGCAATTAACGCGGCTAACGAGCTAGGCATTAAAATTCCAGAGCAGTTATCCATTATTGGCTACGATGATATTCATATCGCTAAATTCATGTCTCCATCTTTGACAACGATTCACCAACCAAAATACCGCCTAGGGCAAGCCGCAGTCGAAACTCTATTGCGAAAACTGGATGATAAATCTGATGAAGCTCAGGTTGTACAGCTTGAACCTACATTAGTTGAGCGTAACAGTGTGAAGTGCCTCTCCGAATAAAGAAGTTATTCGTTCTCAATTAGTTATTTATCTAAACTTATAATGGTTAGCTTTCTGAATGGATTTAGAAAGTAAATGCCTTCTTTTTACATAATAAGCCCATCAAAGTGTGATTTTTTGCGCGTAAAGTGAAAGATATCGTGTAGAAATTCACAGGAAAGCTTATTATTAGAAGAGTCTATAAATAGATTTATAAATTATTGTGGTGAATGGAAATTTTTTATGTTTGTTAAGAGATACGCACAGTATTCAACCAAGAGACCGTGGTTTCATCGTATCAATGTAATGTTGGTATTGTTCGTATTTGTAGTCAGTGTTTATGAACTGCTCGCAAACGAAGAATTCGTCTACTTATCGGGTATTGCTTTTACGTTCATTGCAACTGCATTTTTTGCTTCTGCGTCATCTTTCAAAAAGCGCTATTTAGGGCATGAGTTGTAAACAACTTGGGGTGACAAGTGCCATCAAAGCACTTTAAAACAATTATTGATCTGATTTATGATCGGATACATCAAAGGGAGGACAAATGTCCTCCTTTTTGTTTGCTGCGAGACAATAAGATGAGCGCATCCCAAGCACAATAATAAAGGACATCTTCATGGACCTATTTGCCCTGTTAGACATTAACAACACCCTTGTTAACATTCCTATTGGTGGTGGCTATGCAATGAGCTGGATCGAAGCGTTTGGTACAGTTTTCGGTCTGCTTTGTATTTGGTTTGCGAGCCAAGAAAAAACCATTAACTACTTGTTCGGTCTGCTGAACGTAACACTTTTTGCCGTTATCTTTTTCCAGATTCAGCTTTACGGATTGCTTCTGCTTCAACTTTTCTTCTTCTGCGCCAACATCTATGGCTGGTATGCATGGACAAGACCAAATGCACAAGGTGAGACACTTGAGGTTCGTTGGTTAAGCAAACAGAAGCTGATCGCGACAGGTTCTGTAAGCATTGTTGCGATTGCGATGTTAACGATTTACATCGACCCATTCTTCTTTGCGTTGGCTAACATTGCCGTTGATACGTTGAATGTGTTCGGTGCAGGTTTGTCTGAGCCAGTCTTAGAGCCAGATGCTTTCCCATTCTGGGATGCAACCATGACCGTGCTTTCTATCGTGGCGCAAATCTTGATGACACGTAAGTACGTTGAGAACTGGATTCTTTGGGTCGTAATCAACATCATCAGTGTTGGGATTTATGCGACACAAGGTGTGTACGCAATGTCGGTTCAATACGCGATTCTCATGTTCATCGCAGCAAACGGCACAAGAGAGTGGGCACGTAGCGCAAAACGCAACGGTGAGAAGCCCCTAACTCAAGCCGCAGCTTAAGGTTAAGCCAATGATGAAACAACCTCATATTGGCGTAGACAGCACTCAAATAGCGCCTCGAGTGATCGTCTGTGGTGAGCCAGATCGAGCAAACCGTATTGCCGCGTTATTTGATAACGCAGAACTGGTCTCTGAAAACCGTGAGTATCGAGTGTTTACGGGGACATACCGAGGTCAGCGCGTATCAGTGTGTAGTACAGGTATCGGCGCTCCATCGATGATCATTGCGGTGGAAGAGCTAAAGCAGTGTGGTGTGACAGATGTGATTCGTGTGGGGTCGGCTGGTGCGATGCAATCTGGCATTCAACTTGGTGAGTTGATTGTGGCTGAAGGCGCAGTAAGAGACGAAGGTGGCTCGAAAGCGTACGTTCGCTCTTCTTATCCTGCTTACGCAAGCTTTTCGTTACTGAAAGCGCTGGATAGCTATTTAGCCGAAAAAGAGGCGCACTATCATTTAGGTGTGGTTCGCTCTCATGACAGCTTCTATACCGACGACGAAGAAGCGATCTGCGAGTACTGGAACAAGAAGGGTATTCTCGGCGCGGATATGGAAACCTCAGCTCTGTTTACTGTCGGTCGACTGCGTGGTCTGAATGTCGCTTCCATCTTGAACAATGTGGTTTTGTATCAGCAGGATGTGAAAGAAGGCGTAGGGCAGTACGTAGACGAAGCGCAAGTGATGATGGAAGGGGAGCGTTTAGCGTCTTACGCTGCTCTTGAAGCCTTAATTGCACAGAGTTAACCAGATCACAGCTTAGTTAATTTTATAAGCGGCACCTTGGTGTCGCTTTTTTATTGGCTGTCATCAAACGATTCTAGCGAGTACAATCTATTTGAGATTGTTGTCATTAAAGAGAAACTCACGTGAAAATAAGCCCTTATCCGACCGGACGTTTCAAAAGCTTTCTAGAACAGAAAAGTGCCGAGTTTCGTGACTTAATCTATCAATGCCAAATCGGCAGTCGATACTTTGACTCTGGTGAAGAGATCCTTCGCCAAGGTGAACAACTTCAATATCTCTATGTTGTGCCAGTCGGTCGAGTTTCGATGAGCATCATTGCAGCTAATGGACGTCGTTTCCAACTGGGTGAAGCCAATTGCGATTATCATATCTATGGTGAAATGGAGTACTTCACACAAACGCCTTGCCAATGGAATGTGGTAGCTGATGAACACATGCAGGTGGATATCATCTGTATCCAAAAACTGACTGAGGCGCTGCATCAGCAACCTGACATGATGTTCTTCTTTGCTTCTGCTTTGGCGGAGGATTATCAGGATTCAATGGACATCTATACCAATCGCTTGTTACACCCAATTACTTACAACATCGCTTATGATTTGTTGGTGCAAAAACAGACTAATACCTTGTTGGGTGGATTTGGCAAAGTAAACCAAGAAGCCGAAAGATTTGGCACTTCGGGGCGTGTTTATCGCCGAGCGGTGAAAGATTTAATGGAAAAGGGGTTGATCAGAAAGGGCGAACAGGGGCTAGAGATTGTTGATGAACTTGCACTAAAAGCGTTTCTTGATGCCTATGAATAGCTCGCACGATTCCATTTTAAAAATAAAAGCTGCGGGCTATCTGGTTTATCTGTTATTCAATCAGAACAATGTGTGTTTATTCTGATTTAAAAACACAATTTTTAGCAAAATCAGACGCTTCGTTAGCGGTCCATTCGCCTTTTGGCTTTTCTTTCATGTCGTTACACCACGCTTCACTGCCCACCTCTGTACAAGCCATCAGTTGCGCTGCGACAAAAACCATTAATGCTAACTTCTTCATTTTCTAATCCTTTTTGATAAGACTTGTTTTGAAGTATAAGCACTCGATCACGAGATAAACATGAAAATTATTATTTTGCGCTTACCGTCTCAAATCCGATATAGGTACAGTGTAATTTGTTGATTTATTGAGCCAATTCAGAAGTGTAACGAATGTAAAGTTATTAAATAATCGGTTGAATGCCTATGTGAGTAACGATATATTGCGAATGCGCATGATAACGGATCTCATTTAAGGTTTAAAATAATGGAAAAACTCGTCAGTGCGGCTCTTGTTTCGCTGCTCACAATCTCACCTGCTTTTGCTGCAACCGTCAAAATCGATCACTACATGGGGACGACAGAAGTCGAACAATCACCAAAGCGTGTGGTTGTGATTGGCTTTGGCCCTCTTGATATGCTCGATAGCTTTAACATCGACCCTGTTGCAGTTTCGAATGCCTCGCATCTCCCTAAATACTTATCGAAATACAATAAAGACAATTACACCTCTGCTGGTAGCTTGTTTGAACCGGATTTCGAAACCATCTATATGCAAAAACCAGATTTGATTTTGGTTGGTCCTCGTGGTTCATCGAAATACGATGAGTTAAGTGAAATTGCACCAACAGTCGTTTTTGCATCAGGAGAGAAAGAAGCTTACTGGCAGGGCACAAAAGCACAATGGCGTAATCTTGGTAAGATCTTCAACATAGAGGACAAGGTTGAGCAAAAGATCGAAAACTTGGATGCACAGTTCAAGGCGATTCGCGAATACAACCAAACCAATAATAATGATGCACTCACGATTTTGAGTATCGGAGACAACATCAGTGCGTTCGGTGCGAAGTCTCGTTTTGGCGCGATTTACACCGATTTTGGTTTTACTGAAACAGTGAAGAACCTCAAAACAGGCACGCACGGTGATGTCATCTCTTACGAGTTTATCCGCGAAGCTAACCCGAAAAATATTCTAGTCATTGATAGAAACTCACTTCACGCAAAGTCTGACAATGACCTCGCTAAAGCGTTGGATAACGATTTGGTTAAAGCAACTTCGGCATACAAGAACAAGAAAATTACCTTCCTAGATGTTGATGCTTGGTACTTAGCGATGTCTGGGGTAACCGCGACGGAAAAGATGGTGAGTGAAATCAAACACACGATCGATCTGTAAAAAGCTAGCTGAGGTTAACTTTGAAAAAGTTATTGCTTGTTCTTATTGTTCTAAGCGTCGCATCGTTGTTTGTTGGGGTGGCAAATATGACACCCCAACAGTTGTTTTCGGGCGATGCAAAAGCAATAGAACTCTTCTTTACTAGCCGAATTCCGCGTCTATTTGCCATTCTTCTTGCCGGAGCAGGGCTGAGCATCGCTGGATTAGTGATGCAGCAAATTAGCCAAAACCGATTCGCCGCGCCTTCAACAACGGGCACGATTGAGTGTGCCATGCTCGGTTACGTAATGAGTGTGGTGTTTTTTGGTAATGGCGAACAGCTTTGGCTTGTCTTTGCTGTCTCTATTCTGGGGACCTTGATGTTCGTCCAGTTCATTCAACGCATCCAATTCAAAAGTGTCGTGTTTGTACCGCTCGTCGGCATCATCTTTAGTAACGTTGTTGACGCCGTTACTACTTTCATTGCCTACAAATACGATGCACTACAAAGTCTTTCAGCGTGGAGCTTAGCGAATTTTGCCAACATTTTGCGTGGTGATTTTGAGCTGCTTTACATTGCCGTGCCTGTGGCGCTTTTAAGCTACCTGTTTGCCTCGCGTATCTCTGCTATTGGCATTGGTAAAGACTTTGCAGTAAACCTTGGTCTTAACTACCAACAAGTGGTGACGTTAGGTGTACTTTTGGTATCGGTAATGTCTGCCAGTGTTGTGATGATCGTTGGTCAACTGCCGTTTCTTGGGCTTATCGTTCCAAACTTAGTCAGTTACTTCTATGGCGACAATCTTAAACGCAATATCCCGCTTACTGCCATGTATGGGGCAATACTCGTTTTGGCGTGTGACTTGGTTAGCCGATTGATCATCTTCCCTCATGAAATGCCGATTTCAATCGTGATCAGTATCTTGGGCGGAGTGGTGTTTATCGCGATGTTGTTGCGAGGTAAGCAAAGTGCGTGATTCCAAGAAACTGTTCTTATTGGCAGCCGTCGCGCTGCTTTTTGCGTTTCTGTTTATTGGTATTGGCTTAACAGCAGATAACTACCAATACTTTTTGTCGCGACGTGTGCCTAAAGTATTAGCCATGGTATTAGCGGGTATTGCGATTGCTCAATCTTCATTGGTGTTCCAAACCATTACCCACAACCGGATTCTTACTCCAAGTATCATGGGATTTGATGCGTTGTATGTGTTGACGCAAGTGCTGATTGTTTTGTTGTTTGGTGGTTTAAGCGCACTCGTTCTGAATGTTTACATCAACTTTTCGATTGCTGTATTGGTGATGGTAGGCTTTTCGATGTTGCTGTTTGGGTTTTATTTTTCAAAAGGTGGGCGCAATCTCATCACTTTGTTGTTGGTGGGGCTGATCTTTGGGCAGTTGTTTAGCAATAGTGCAGTGTTCTTCTCCCTTCTGATGGACCCAAATACGTTTGCGTTTGTGCAATCTAAACTGTACGCCAGCTTCAACAACGTGAAGGTGAACTTGGTGTATCTTAGTTCGCCAATATTGCTCATCGCTTGCTGGTTGCTGTATCGCATGCATCGCACTTTAGATGTTTTTTGGCTCGACCAAGACAATGCTAAGAGCCTAGGGGTTGATGTCCCTAAAGTGACGCGCAATGTCTTTATTCTCTCTGCGGTTCTCATTGCCATTTCGACGGCTTTAGTCGGGCCAATCATGTTCTTTGGTTTATTGGTGACGAACTTGAGCCGTGAAATGTTCCACTCTTACCAGCATCGTACTTTATTAGTTGGTTGTTCATTGATGGCAATTTGTGCCTTGTTGTCGGGGCAGTGGATTATAGAAAACCTATTTTCATTTGAAACGACGCTGAGCGTGGTGATTAACTTTATTGGTGGTATCTACTTCTTGTATCTACTGCTGAAAAACAAAGTCGTATAAACATGATAGTTATAGATAAATTAACCAAAGCATTTGGTTCCAACAAAGTCGTTGATGGCGCGGATACCCAATTTGAGAAAGGGAAGGTGACATCGATTATTGGTCCAAACGGAGCAGGAAAGAGTACCTTGCTGTCGATGGCGTCACGATTGACCGAGCGAGATGGCGGTAGTGTCATGATCGACTGCAAAGAGATTGCAGAATGGGACACCAAAGAGCTCGCAAAAAAATTGGCGGTGTTGCGCCAAGCAAACACGATCACGATGCGTTTTACCGTAAAAGAATTGGTCTCGTTTGGGCGATTCCCCTATTCAAAAGGCAACTTGTCCAAAGATGACCATGCGATCATCGACCAAGCAATTGACTACCTAGACCTAAAAGAAATTCAAGATAAGTTCTTAGATGAATTGAGTGGTGGTCAACGGCAGTTGGCGTTTATTGCGATGGTGATTGCCCAAGATACGGATTACGTTTTCCTCGATGAACCATTGAATAACCTTGATATCAAACATTCATTGCAGATCATGAGAGTCGTTCAGCGCCTTGCTCACGATATGAATAAAGCCATGGTCGTGGTGATTCATGATATTAACTTTGCGGCTTGTTACTCCGACGAGATCCTTGCGTTAAAGAAGGGCAAAGTGGTTGCCACTGGCAAAGTAGAGGAGGTGATTCAGGCATCCACGTTAGAAGATATCTACGAGACACCTTTTAATATCATTGAGCTTAATGGCAAGCGTATGTGCACTTACCATTAAACCTATATTCATGAAATTAAAACGAAATAGAAATATTGGCGAGCCTACTTGGTGAGCTCGTCAATGATTGGACATCGGCTCTCGGCATCGCCTGGGCAAGATGAAACCCAACCCTCTAATTGCTTTTTAATCTCCAACAAGTGCGCGATCTTTTGCTCAACTTCATGAAGCTTATCCATCGTACGCGCTTTCACTTCGCTGCTCTTACGATTTGGATTGTGCGCCAGTTGCACAAATTCTTTGCATTCTTGTAGTGAGAATCCTGCGTTTTTCGCTCGGGAAACAAGGTTGAGCTCTTGGATGTGTTTGTCAGAATATTCGCGATAGCCTGAATCGCTGCGAGCTGGTGACGAGATGATGCCTTTGTCTTCGTACATACGAATCGACTTAGAAGACAACCCTGTTAATTTCGCAACTGCACCAATATTCATGATGACCTCTGTATTTCAGATAACCTTTCTCGCGAGTATAACGCCAAGTGTTTATCTTCCCAAATGGCTTTGATAGCAAACCTATTTTGTGGCGTTTATACCCAAGTAACCTCGAGATGCTAGGTTCAGCGAGAATGACTTGGTTTGTAGACGCGGCGGCGATTTAAAGATCTAGTCATTCTAAATCAAGAATCGGCAACAAAGTATACAAGCCAAGGCCCTTACTATTTGCAAAGAGTGCCCTTTAGGAGCGTGTCATTGACTCGCTTTTTTAGTCAAACAAATGGCTGCGTCAAACAACTTGGAAAGAGCTAGCTATTACACTGCGTTGTTTTCCTTACTCTCGAATCAATGACAACGCTCTGAATCCTGCATCTTGAAGTCACTTGGGTATATATGGATACCATCAATGGCTGTTTACGACCTCGTGTGGTGGAACACCAAACACTTTCTTGAAGGCGTTGGTAAAGTTCGATGGGTGGTGGTAACCCGCCTCGTATGCCGCTTCTGTGATAGTCACTAATCCGCGCTCCAAATGCTGGCGAGCGATCTCTAAGCGGCGGTGACGGATGTAACCGTTGATGGTCATATTAAAAGATTGTTTAAAGCGGCGCTGCAGATTAGAAACGCTCATCGAGAACTGTTCTGCTAAGCGCTCTAAGGTTAAATCTTCTTCGAGGTGCGTCTCGATATAACTGACTACATCCTCGATTCGAGCATCGCCAGAACGCTTTTTCTCTTCGCACTCTGCGCAGTAGTCGTCTGGCATTTGCCCAATCGAGTGGTAGATCAAACTCTCTACCCCGATACGATCTTTCATGTTTGTCGGAGATTCATGTTGAGTGAGAGCTCGTGTTAAATCAATTAACGTCTCATTAAGCTCCAGCGTGTAAAAGGCTTGGTGAGTTTCAATAAAGCGCTTGTGACCGCAATGTCCCGCCATTCTCGATTCCAACCAAGGTGGCTTAATAAGAATATTAATCTTATTCATTCGGTTGTTTTGAATCAGCGAGCGGCGGAAGTTTGCAGGCTTAGCTAGGTTAACAACCACGCCTTGTGGGCCTTTGCTTGCGTCAAAGTCAAATTGGAGGTCATCGTAACCAAAAGAGAGTTTCCCCTCCAACAGAATGGTAATCAGTAGTGCAGAATGTGCGGTTGAAACGATATTCGAATCGACTAATTCAATGCAACGTCCGCCATGAACAAAGATTTGGTCGTTGTATTGGTAGGAGAGGAATTGACCTTCCGCGAGTTGGGTTTGGCTGCTTTGACCTTGAGTCACAATGATCTGTTTTTCCGTCTGCTCAAGCTTTTTGGTTAGAGCCACTTTGGCAATTTTAGTTCTTTTTTTTGTCTCTTCCGCCATTTGACGTTTCCTCATAACACCTATGCGATTTCGCATAAGTGATTCGTCTTTGTATTTATCAATAGCGACCCTATCATACGTGAGAATTATTATCATTTATATTTAGGAAGACGTTTATGGAAAGCCCAGTTAGCTCATCAATTAAGCTTTCAAGCCTATGCCTAGCAGTCGTGGTGGCACTTGCTCATCCCGCTTTAGCCCAAGATCAAGATTCTCACTTCGAAGAGGTAGTGGTATGGGGTACGAAGGTATCCAGTAACACCGAATCAATGTTTGCCGACGATATGTCGCTCAAACAAGCTGACCACATGTCTGATTTGCTTCGTGATATTCCCGGCGTTGACGTGGGCGGTACACATTCTGTCAATCAACGTATCACCATTCGTGGTCTTGGTGAAACCGATCTTGATATCCGTTTAGACGGCGCCTCTCAGCATGCCAACATGTTCCACCATATTGGGAACCTTACACTCAACCCAGACATTCTAAAGTCAGCAGATATCCAAGTGGGTAATAACTCAGTTACTCAAAGCGGTCTTGGTGGTTCAGTGTACTTTGAGACTAAAGATGCTCGTGATCTGCTGCGTTACGATGAAAACTTTGGTGCTCGCGTTTACGGCGGTTATGCGTCTAACGACAACCAACAAGGTTCCCTAACACTTTATGGATTACTGTCTGAAAACGTGGACGCGATGGTCTATGGTCACTACGTAACACGTGATGACTTTAAAGATGGTGATGGCAATAAAACCTTTGGTGCGGAAGGAGATGTTTACAACATCTTAGGTAAGCTCGGCTATGAGTTTGGTGATATCCACCGACTAGAAATCTCATACGATATGTATCGTGACAGTGGTGATTACAACCCACGCCCTGATATGTCTGGTAACGCTAATAATGGCTTGTCTAGTGAGCTTCTGATTCCAACCGATTATGATCGTGACACGGTCACATTAAGTTATGAGCTTCGTGGTGAGCAACACCAAGGGGACGTCACGTTATATAACACTGAAACCGAAATCGTCCGTGATGAATCTGTCATGGCGCCGCGTTGGCCAGCAAACCGTTTATCGAAAAATACCGCGAAAAACCAGAACTTTGGCTTAAGTGCAAAATTCCAATCGTTGCTCACTATGGGGAACTTTGATCATCGCGCGACTTACGGCCTTGATTACATGGATAAAACTTCTGAAAGTTACTATGGCAGTAGCAAGTTCATGGATGAATCTGCGGTTTCTACAGCTTTGTTCGTCGAAGACCAATTCTTTATCTCGGATGCGCTTTCGATCACGGCCGGCCTACGATTTGACGACTACCAACGCAAAGCAGAAACAGCTAACAACGATTACGACAAAGTGACATGGGCACTAGCGGCAGAGTGGGCAGTAACACAAGACTGGACACTGTTTGCAAGTTCTCGTTCGCTCTTTAAAGGTCCAGAACTGATGGAAACCTTTATTGCTTACCAAGATGTGGCTTACCTACAAGATGGTTTGAAACCAGAAACGGGACTCAACACTCAAGGTGGTGTTCGTTTCAATAAGACGGTAGATGAACACACATTTGGCGCAAACCTAACCGTGTTCCAAACCGATATTGATGACTACATTGCAAAAGCGTATCAAGGAGCGACTCAAACATACCTTATTTACAATGAAGGTGATGTCGAGATCAAAGGCTTTGAAGCGAGTGCTTTCTATGGTTACGAAAGCTTCGGCAGCAAACTGTCTTACTCTAAGTCGGATACAAAGAACAAAGATACGGGCGGCCCAGTAGCGGGAGGCAATGGCCGTAGTATTGACATGGGTGACAGTATCGCTTTAACGCTGGATTACCAAT
The DNA here is from genome assembly GCF_002875385.1 of Vibrio sp. 10N.222.52.B12. NCBI lineage: Bacteria > Pseudomonadati > Pseudomonadota > Gammaproteobacteria > Vibrionales > Vibrionaceae > Vibrio > Vibrio sp. 10N.222.52.B12. The sequence goes on from NZ_MDAW01000152.1 coordinate 78,196, forward strand.
CTGATTCGTTAGAAACCATCTTTGGTTGGAACTCAATGTTTGTGCTTGAGGAAGACAATGTGTTTGACGGCCAACCGAAGAAAGACAGTTACGATGTTCACAACTTGTACGCACAATGGGTGCCTTCTAACGTTGACGGGCTATCGGTCACCTTTGGTATTGATAACGTATTTGATGAGCTTTACACGTCTCACGCCTCTCGCTCGGGCACAGCAAGGGGGATTACGTTAGACGATTACGAACCAGGGCGTAACTACAAGTTGTCTGCCGCTTATCAATTCTAACTCTAAGGGCAATAACAACAACCTTAGATGTTTGGCTCTCGTACGAGAGCCTTTTTTATGAAAGGGACGAGGGACTGAAATTGATCAAAGAAACCACTGTAATTGAAAGCGAGCATGCGGCGAAATATCTCGTGACTTTGTGTCGCCACTTCGCACGTAAAGTGCCGGCGACTTGGAATGATGAAAAAGGTTTGGTGACATTTCCTGTTGGAAATACGGAGTTCAAGTTAGAGGGGGAGCGTTTACTGATAACTTGCGAGGCGGACTCTGAAGAGTCATTAGAAAAAGTGAAGGGCGTTGTGTCGGTTCATGTAGAAATGTTTTCGCGTCGTGAAACTCTAGAGTTGAACTGGATACGATAACGAAAGTGCACGAGCGGATCAAAAGAAACAAACGAAAAAGCCCGTAAGCGTAACACTTACGGGCTTTCTAAAATCATTTCTACTAGGCTTCTTCAGGCGCTAGGCTTTTTTTTTCCTGCTGCATTTTAGCAAGGAAGTACACGTTAACACATGCAATAAAACCATTTGTTAGCACAACAGGCCACGCATCAATCATTAGACCGTATGCAGTGAACAGTGCACAGCCGATGAAGTTTAGGATACGTAGTTTAACGATGTCTTTCATAGTCAGCGAAATAGCAACCATGATTGATGCCGCGTAACCTAAAATCTCAACCATATTCATCTCCATTATTTGACCCTCTTAAATCTGCCGAATGTTTTCGGTACCTATTCTTCTCATCTTGAGATTAGCGAGGAAGCTCCATGCCTCGAATGGTCTTGTTTGTTCTGATGGGTGAACTATAGCAATGGAAAAATCGTGATGAAAGCCTCAAATCAAGGTTAAGAGAAGGTTAGCGATTACGCAAACGTTTAGGAAAGAAATTGTTGATAATTTTACTTATTGTGTTGATTGATAATAACGATTCAAATGATAGACAAAACAAAGTTGAAGCAATGACAACAATGACATAATATTGAAAATGAGAATCATTATTAATTAAAGAATTGAGTTATGCCTGTTGCTATTAGTTTTCTGTATTCACTTGCTTTGATGATGCGTACCAAACCTCATTCGTGGGGTGTGGTTATTCATATTATGACGCACGTTGTCATGTTGCTTGTGATTCCTTCTGACTATGCAATCCAATACTTGATGGTCATGTTCTTCTCTTCTCCCTTACTGATCAGGCTCGCCAAGCGTTCTTCTAGTTTTGACATTTTGTTCGCTTTTCTACCGCTTTTGATTGGCACCGGCGGCCTTGTTCTCAGTCATTAAGCTGATTCAATTTCTAGTTTTCATGCAAACTAACTAAACTTTGATTAATAAGCTATTATTTTCATATGCTTGGTTGGGGTTTTACCTTAGTTAAGGTGTCACATAATTGTGACTATATCCTGATTTCGTTTCGACTGATTAACGAAAGTGCAAAATATGATTGTTTATTGACTCAATAGTTAGTTAAATCAGCGTATGAGAAAATGTGAATCACATTCCGATAAACTAAAATAATTTATAAAGGTCTAACGTAAAGACGTTAACCATTTAGCGGGGGTCAGATGAGTACACAAGCTGTGCCGCAAGCCGTCATTGTAGACGCTGTCGAAGGGGATGTTTACGCTTTAGACCTTGAGGGGAAGGTCAGAGCGGTTAACGTTGGAGATACACTGGTTCCGGGTGATGTCATTATCACTGAAAACGGCGCTTCAATTGAAGTGTTAGCGGAAGGTTCTCTCTATTTAGTGGACGAAAATTGTGTGGCGTGCATTCCAGCGCCGACACCTGAAGCCGTACCGACGGAAGCGGTCGTTCAAGCGCCTGTTGACGGACAAGTCAATGTTGACCCAACGGCAGCGGCAAACGCTGAGTTTGGTGCAGAAGACGTGGCTGCGATTCAACAAGCCATTTTGGAAGGTGCCGACCCTACCGCCATTTTAGAAGCAACCGCTGCAGGCCCTGGCGGAGGTGGTGGTTCCGGTTCTGCGAATGCGGGCTTTGTTACCATTGAGTACAACAATCCTGAAGTACTCGCATCAACCTTCTTCGAGACATCGGCTCCAAGCGGTGATACCGAAACCGACGATGATATTGATGGCCTCGACATCACCATTTTTGCTGACGGCGGTCAGTCTCTTTCTTCTCAAGTAACAGAAGGCTCAATTTCTCTATCAAGCTACCCGCAAACCATTTCGTCTAGTGTGCTGGTTGAAGCAGGGGATCTCGCACTTGATACTACTTCATTTGTACCCGAAACGTCTTCTTTAGAGTCTTTGTTAAGTGAGCTTAACAGTGATATTACCTCTGGTGGTCAGCCAGTGGCGTTCGTTTATGACGAAGCGCAAAATGCCATTATCGGTACTCAAGAAGGTAACGAAGTGCTTCGTATCGAGATCGAAGCGACATCTTTAGGCCGTGATTTAGAGTTAGAGGTCGTTACCACGATTAGCCAGGGTATTGACCATGTCGCGTCTGTTGCTGATGGCCAAGTATCGATCTCCGGTGATCAAATCAATATCGCTTTTGATATTACTGGCGCAGATATTGGTGGGAACAGCATTCAAGCGCCTATCGATTTTACGACAACCGTTATTGATGGCGATGATCCTGCGCCGCAAAACGTTACTTTTGAAAACGTTGAATCTTCCTCTGTACCAATCACTGGCACCTTTGTTGATATTGGTAGTGATCAATTGGCAACGGTCACGTTTAATCAAGAAGGGCTTAGTCAATTCGATGGCCTACTGAGTGATAATCAGGCGACAGAGGTGGTACTCTCTGAAGACGGCAGTACTATCACCTTGTCCATTGCGGGCTCGAATGAAACCGTCTTAACCATCAGTTTGAATACTGATGGTACCTACCAATTTGAGCAATTTAAGCCGTTAGAACAAACAAACGGTGAAGATACGATTGAGCTCTCTTTGCCAACCACAATCGTCGACTTTGACCAAGATACGGCAAGCAACACCTTTACGATGACCATCCTTGATGGCGATAATCCAGTGATTGAAAACGTGACGGGATTGTCTTTAGACGAGGCGGGGGTTGACCAAGGTTCACAGGAAGGCGCGGTAGTAACAAGTGGTACTGGGTCGATCACGACAGCGGTCGGAAGTGACATCATTGATCACTATGAGTTGGAACCTACAGAGTTTAATGTTGGTGGAGAACTCCAATCTCAAGGGCAGGTTGTTCAACTGGAACTTGCGTCCGAGAGTAACGGCGTGCGCACTTACGAAGGCTTCATCGAGCTGGATGGCGTGCGTATCACCGTATTTGATGTGGCGATTGATGCGCCTACATTGGGCGAATACCAATTCAACTTGTATGAACAACTCGATCATACGGGTGCTAACGATGACTCGCTTACTTTCTCACTGCCAGTTTACGCGGTAGATGCAGATGGCGACCGCTCCTCGATTACCGAAGGTTCGAACACACCAGAAGCGGCGCAAATTGTCATTCAAGTTCAAGATGACGTTCCTACGATTGATGGCGTTGATGCACTAGCCGTCGATGAAGATGATCTATCAAGCATCGGCTCCGATCAAAGCGACTCTGTGCTCGCGCAAGGCAGCTTCACGACGACTCAGGGCTCAGACCGTGTTGTAAGTTATCAATTAGAGAGCGGCACTGATTCACTCAATGGGTTGGAATCACAGGGTCGATCTATCTCTCTGACGGAAACAACCAACTCAGATGGCAGCTTTACCTATTCTGCAACGGCAGAAGGGGACGCTATCTTCACCTTACAAGTGAACCCTGACGGTTCTTATTTATTTACCCTTGAAGGTCCAATCGATCATGCTGTGGGTAGCGATAGCTTAACGCTAGACTTCACTATTGTCGCAACGGACTTTGACGGTGACACCAGTTCACTTGTTCTACCGGTAACCATTACTGATGATGTGCCAACCATTAACGACGTTGTTGCTCTTACCGTCGATGAAGATGACTTAAGTTCGGTAGGCTCTGACCAATCACAGCCAACGCTGGTTGAAGGTCAGTTCACGACGACTCAGGGCTCTGATGGCGTCGTACAGTATCAGTTGGATGTAAATGCTGATCCTTTAAATGGCCTGCAATCTCAAGGGCAAACCGTCTCCATTGCCGAAACGCAAAATGCAGACGGCAGTTACACCTACAGCGCAACGGCAAATGGCAGTGCAGTTTTCACATTAATTTTGAATACCGACGGCTCGTACAGTTTTGAGCTGCAAGGTCCAATCGACCATGCGGCAAATAGCGACAGCTTAACCCTTGATTTTAGCGTCATTGCTACCGATTTCGATGGTGACACAAGCCAAATCGTACTGCCCGTTACCATCGTGGATGATAAGCCGACCATTACCGATGTCGATGCGATTACCGTTGATGAAGATGATTTAGGCATGATTGGCTCAGATCAGACTGACCCGATTTCAATCGATGGCAACTTCACCACCACACAAGGCTCTGATCGAGTGGTGAGCTATCAGCTCGATGCTTCCGCAACACCAGTGGCTGGACTCACATCACAAGGCGTGGCAGTCACGCTGACTGAAACTGCAAATGGTGATGGCAGCTTTACTTACGAGGCAACTGCGGGCTCTGAAGCGGTCTTTACGCTGACAGTGAACACTGATGGCTCTTATAACTTCACGATTGAAGGGCCAATCGACCACGCAGTAGATAGCGATGAGTTGACACTCAACTTCCCAATCATCGCGACCGACTTTGATGGCGACACCACAAATGCCACGATCCCTGTGACGATCGTGGACGATAAGCCAGTGATTACCGACGTCGACGCCATTACGGTTGATGAAGATGATCTAGCTTCAATTGGCTCAGACCAAAGCAATCCAATTTCTATTGATGGTAACTTCACCACCACACAAGGTTCAGACCGAGTGGTGAGCTACCAACTCGATGGCACATCAACACCAGTTGACGGTTTAAC